>DAIESF010000061.1 GCA_027346425.1 Gemmatimonadota bacterium
AGCCGGACGAGCTCCCACCGGGAGTCATCCAGCTGGTGAAGGTGTACCTGGCGGAGAAGCGGAAGATCTCGGTCGGCGACAAGATGGCGGGCCGTCACGGGAACAAGGGTATCGTGGCCCGCGTGGTCCCCGAGGAGGACATGCCGTTCCTCCCCGATGGCCGACCGGTCGACATCGTGCTCAACCCGTTAGGCGTGCCGTCGCGCATGAACGTCGGGCAGATCCTCGAGACCCACCTTGGGTGGGCGGCGAAGATCCTCGGCTTCTATGCCAAGACCCCGGTCTTCCAGGGGGCCAACGAGCGCGAGATCGGGATGCTGCTCAAGCTCGCGGGGCTTACCTGGGCCCGCGAGACGCTGTCCCTCACCGGGGCGGCGCTCAACATCACCGACGCCGACATCAAGCACATCACGCGTGACTTCCGCCCGGACTCGGCGGAGCCCGATCGCGTGGAGCTGCTCGCCGAGGCGACGGTCAACGATCTGGGCGGGCGTTCCATGTCGGCGGAGACGAAGGACGTCTTCCATCGCATCCGGGACTTCCTGGCCTACGCGGCCCGCACGCTCGCCGAGCGGGAGGAAGCGGAGCTGCAGAACCAGCTCGCCTTCCACTTGGCGGGGAGCGAGGACGAGTCGGCATCGCCGCAGTACCGCGCCGAGATGAAGGCGGCGCACCGGGCGGTGGAGAAGCGCGTCGGGCGCGCGGAGAACGAGGTCCTCGAGGATCTCGAGCTGCCGGCGCTCGCTGCGATGCTCGGCAAGAAGTCGGAGGCCGATGTGGAAAGGGCGGCCAACGAGTTGATGCGCCTGGCGGGGATCACCCCGGCCGGGAAGATGCACATGCGCGACGGCCGCAGCGGCGAGCGTTTCGCCTTCCCGGTGACGGTGGGTGAGATCTACATGCTCAAGCTCTCGCACCTGGTCGACGACAAGATCCACGCGCGCTCCATCGGCCCCTATTCCCTCGTCACCCAGCAGCCGCTGGCAGGCAAGGCGCAGTTTGGTGGCCAGCGCTTCGGGGAAATGGAGGTCTGGGCGCTGGAGGCGTACGGCGCCGCCCATACGCTGCAGGAAATCCTGACGGTGAAGTCCGACGACGTGAACGGCCGGTCGCGCGTGTACGAGGCGATCGTGAAGGGGCAGAACCTCCCCGAGCCGGGCACGCCGGAGTCGTTCAACGTGCTCGTGAAGGAGCTCCAGGCGCTGGGCATTTACGTGAAGATGGGGGCGAAGGGCGAGGCGAACGGGAACGGCGCCGCTGGCGGCGCCGGTTTCACCACCGAAGGCGAGGTGTAATCCATGATCGATTTCCGCAGCGCGCGCGAGACGCGCGCCTCGTCGTTCGACTACATCCAGGTCCGCATCGCGTCGCCGGAGGAGATCCGCGGCCCGAAGGACCCGAAGGAGCGCGAGCGGCAGGAGATGCAGGGGCTCCGGCAGTGGTGGTCGTGGGGCGAAGTCACCAAGCCCGAGACGATCAACTACCGCTCGTTCAAGCCCGAGAAGGACGGCCTCTTCTGCGAGCGCATCTTCGGCCCGGTGAAGGACTGGGAGTGCCATTGCGGCAAGTACAAGCGCATCCGCTATCGCGGCGTCATTTGCGACCGCTGCGGCGTCGAGGTCACGCTGTCCAAGGTGCGCCGCGAGCGCATGGGACACATCGAACTCGCCGTCCCGGTGGCGCACATCTGGTTCTTCAAGACGCTCCCTTCGCCCATGGGGAACCTCCTCGACCTCACGCTCCGTGATCTCGAGAAGGTGATCTACTACTCGAACTACGTCGTCATCGAGCCGGGGAACCAGGAAGTCCGGACCAACCAGCTCCTCGACGAAGACCAGTTCCTCGACCTGAAGGCGAAGGCGAAGGAAGAGGGCGACACACTCTTCAAGGCCGACATCGGCGCTCCCGCGGTGCGTGATCTGCTCAATCGCATCGACGTCGACAAGGTCGCCGAGCAGCTGCGCCGCAGCGTGACCGACGAGTCGTCGCAGCATCGCAAGAAGCAGATGCTCAAGCGCCTGAAGATCGTCGACGCCTTCCGCAACTCGGGCGACGCCGGCGGCACGCGCAACAAGCCGGAGTGGATGATCATGGACGTGGTCCCGGTCATCCCGCCGGACCTTCGTCCGCTCGTCCCGCTCGACGGCGGGCGATTCGCCACGTCGGACCTCAACGACCTCTATCGCCGCGTCATCAACCGCAACAACCGGTTGATGAAGCTCATCACGCACCGTGCGCCGGAGGTCATCCTCCGCAACGAGAAGCGCATGCTGCAGGAGGCGGTCGACGCCCTGTTCGACAACGGGCGCCGCTCGAAGGCGATCCGCGGCCGCGGCAAGCGCCCGCTCAAGTCGCTCTCCGACATGCTCAAGGGGAAGCAGGGGCGCTTCCGCCAGAACTTGTTAGGCAAGCGCGTCGACTACTCCGGCCGGTCGGTCATCGTCGTCGGCCCCGAGCTCAAGCTGCACCAGTGCGGCCTCCCCAAGGCCATGGCGCTGGAGCTGTTCAAGCCGTTCATCATCCACAAGCTGGTCGAGAAGGGGATCGCCGAGACGGTCAAGCGCGCCAAGAAGATCGTCGAGCGCGAGAGCCC
The DNA here is from genome assembly GCA_027346425.1 of Gemmatimonadota bacterium. GTDB lineage: Bacteria > Gemmatimonadota > Gemmatimonadetes > Gemmatimonadales > Gemmatimonadaceae > SCN-70-22. Next base: position 2,594 of record DAIESF010000061.1, read on the forward strand.
GGAGGTCTACGAGATCCTGGAAGAGATCATCAAGGACCACCCGGTGCTCCTGAACCGCGCGCCGACGCTCCACCGCCTGGGGATCCAGGCGTTCGAGCCGGTGCTCGTCGAGGGCAAGGCCATTCGTATCCACCCGCTCGTCTGCGCGGCGTTCAACGCCGACTTCGACGGCGACCAGATGGCGGTGCACGTTCCGCTGTCGTTCGAGGCACAGCTCGAGGCGCGCCTGCTCATGCTGTCGTCGAACAACATCCTCAAGCCGTCCGACGGCCGCCCGATTTCCGAGCCGTCGCAGGACATCGTGCTCGGCTGCTACTTCGCCACGAAGCAGACCGCCGATTTCGACAAGATCGCCAAGGATCCGAAGCTGACCGCCGCCCTCAAGACGTTCGGGGGGACGGCCGAGGCGGAGATGGCGCTCGCCATGGGGCGCGTGAAGCACCACACCCCGATCCGCTTCCGCGTCGACCGCGACGGGGAGCAGAAGTGGGTGGTCACCACGGTGGGCCGCGTGCTGTTCAACGCGATCATCCCGGCCGAGGTGCCCTTCCAGAATCGCGACATGAAGAAGAAGGCGTTAGGCGAACTCGTCTTCGACACGTTCCGCAAGGCGGGGCTGTCGAAGACGGTGGAGTTCCTCGACCGCCTCAAGGAGTTCGGCTTCGCCAACGCGACCCGCGGTGGCGTCTCCATCGGGATCGAGGACCTGCACATCCCGGGCGACAAGGAGACGTTGCTCAAGGAAGCCGAGGAGCGGGTCGATCGCTTCCAGCGCGCCTACCAGACGGGCAACATCACGAACGGTGAGCGCTACAACAAGGTCATCGACACCTGGACGCACGCCAACTCCGACATCGCCGACGCGATGGTGAAGGCGATGCGCGAGTCCAACCAGGGCTTCAACCCGGTGTTCATGATGTTCGACTCCGGCTCGCGTGGTAGCCGCGACCAGATCCGCCAGCTGGCGGGGATGCGCGGCCTCATGGCCAAGCCGCAGAAGAAGCTCACCGGTGGCATCGGCGAAATCATCGAGAGCCCGATCAAGTCGAACTTCCGCGAAGGGCTGTCGGTGCTCGAGTACTTCATCTCGACGCACGGTGCCCGTAAGGGGCTGGCCGATACGGCGCTCAAGACGGCCGACGCCGGCTACCTGACCCGCCGTCTCGTCGACGTGGCGCAGGACGTCACGATCGCCGAGGAGGATTGCGGGACGATCCAGGGGCTCGAGATCGCCGCACTGAAGGAAGGCGAGGATGTCATCGAGGCGCTCTCCGAGCGCATCGTCGGCACCGTCGCCGCGGAGGACGTCGTCGATCCGCACGTCCGCGACGAGGCGGGGCGCTATCAGGTGCTCGCCGAAGCCGGCCAGTTGATCGACGAGGAAGCGGCGCGCGCCATCGAGGAGTCGGGGATCGAGGCGGTCAAGATTCGTTCGGTCCTCACCTGCGAGGCCAAGCGCGGGCTGTGCCGCATGTGCTACGGGCGCAACCTGGCGACCATGAAGATGGTCGACCTGGGCGAGGCGGTCGGCATCATCGCCGCCCAGTCCATCGGCGAGCCCGGGACGCAGCTCACGCTCCGCACGTTCCACATCGGCGGCACGGCGGCTCGTATTGCCGAGCAGACGGCACGCAAGTCGAAGGTGGCAGGCTACATCGAGTTTGGGGACCGCCTGGTGCTGGTCACCAACCGCGAAGGACAGAAGATCGTCACCTCCTACGAGGGCGAGATCACCATCCGCGCGTCGTCCGACAAGAGCTCGGCGATCGGCGCGCGCCTGGCGGTTCCGCTCGGCGCCACGCTCTTCGTGAAGGACGGCGACGAGGTGAAGAAGGAGCAGGTCATCTTCACCTGGGACCCGTACACCAACCCGATCCTCGCCGACATCGAGGGGACGATCCGCTTCGTCGACATCGTCGAGGACGAATCGATCTCCGAGGAACTCGACGAACTCACGGGCCTTCGCCAGCGCGTGATCATCGAGGATCGCGAGAAGAAGCTCCACCCGCACATCGAGATCTGGCAGACCAAGGGCGGGAAGGAGAAGCGCGTCCGCGACTTCGTCATCCCGGTCGGTGCGGTGCTCGTGGCCGAGGATGGCGACGAGATCCACGCCGGCGACACGATCGCCAAGGTCTCGCGTGAGGCGTACAAGACGCGCGACATCACCGGCGGTCTCCCGCGCGTCGCCGAACTCTTCGAGGCGCGCCGCCCGAAGGACCCGGCGACGATCTCCGAGGTGGACGGCATCGTCCGCTTCGGCGACATCAAGCGCGGCAAGCGCGAGGTCTTCGTCACGCCGGGGCAGCCTGGCCACGAAGCCGAGGGCGAGGCGCAGCTGTACGAGGTGCCCGCCGGCAAGCACTTGCGCGTGCACGAGGGCGACCGCGTGCGCGCCGGCGACCGCCTTACCGAAGGGCCGGTCAACCCGCACGACATCCTCCGCATCAAGGGGCCGCGCGCGGTGCAGGAGTACCTGCTCAATGAAGTGCAGGAAGTGTATCGCCTGCAGGGCGTGAAGATCTCCGACAAGCACATCGGCGTCATCGTCAAGCAGATGCTGCAGAAGGTGCGCATCGTGGACCCGGGCGACACCGAGTTCCTCGAGGCGGAGCACGTCGACAAGCAGGTCTTCCGCGACCAGAACGACCGGGCCAAGAAGCGGAAGGAGAAGCCGGCAACGGCCGAACCGCTCCTCCTCGGCATCACCAAGGCCTCGCTCACGACGCAGTCGTTCATCTCGGCGGCGTCGTTCCAGGAGACCACGCGCGTCCTCACCGACGCCGCCATCCGCGGCGCACGGGACGACCTGATGGGGCTCAAGGAGAACATCATCATCGGGCACCTCATCCCCGCCGGGACCGGGCAGTACCGGTACAACGACGTGGAGATCGAGGGGACGGAGTTGCCGCAGCCGTCGCCCGAGCTGCCGATGACCGACGAGCCGCTCCCGAGCGTCTTCTCGGCCAGCTTCGCCGACAGCACCTTCAGCTTCGGCAACGACGAGCTGTAGTCGACGGCGGCAGGTTGCACCTGTGTTCCACGACGCCCGGGCCTCG
>DAIESF010000408.1 GCA_027346425.1 Gemmatimonadota bacterium
CCATGGCGTATGCCATCGGGCACATCTCGGGGTGCCACCTCAACCCGGCGGTTTCCATCGGGCTGTGGGCGGGGGGACGCTTCTCGTCGAAGGAACTCCTGCCGTACATCGTAGCCCAAGTGCTGGGGGCGGTTGCTGCTGGCGGGGTGCTGTACCTCATCGCGAGCGGCAAGGCCGGTTTCGACGCCAGCGCCGGGTTCGCCTCCAACGGCTTCGGCGAGCACTCCCCCGGCGGCTACTCGATGATGTCGGCGCTGGTCACCGAGATCGTGATGACGGCGATGTTCCTCGTCATCATCCTCGGTGCCACCGACACCCGCGCCCCAGCGGGCTTCGCCCCGATCGCGATCGGCCTCGGACTCACCCTGATTCACCTCATCAGCATCCCGGTCACCAACACCTCGGTGAACCCGGCCCGCAGCACGGGGGTGGCCATCTTCGCCGGCGGGTGGGCGTTGCAGCAGTTGTGGCTCTTCTGGGTCGCCCCGATCGTAGGGGCCGTGATCGGCGCCTCGGTGTACAGGTTCGTGGGTGGGACCGGGAAATAGGTTCTTCACAAACTAGTGACGAAGTGCAACAGCGGGCGCGCGGGAAGCGCCCGCTGTTGCACCCGCCTTCGCCCGCGCTGCGACGGTCCCATCATGGGTGAGAGTCCCTGTTCCGAACTCGAGATCCGGCGCGCACGCGTCGCAGACGTTGCGCGCGCGACGCTGGCCGGGCGCATGCGATTGGTCGGAGCGATACAGGAACTCGCCGCCCTTCAGCCCGACGTCGATCCGGGGGGAGAGGACGCGGCGTTGCTCCAGATGGTGGAGCTGTCGACTCGGTGGAAACGGGCGACCTCCTCCCGCGATCCGGAGCAGCCCGCCCCCGAGGTCGCGAGCCGCGACGCGTCATCGATCGACGCCGATGATCCGACGTTGCTGCAAGCGGTGCAGCACGCGTGCAGGGTGCTGCTGGCGCGCTACTCCTGAGTCTCCCGCCGGGGCTGCCCGGTCGCCGCTCACTCCAGGAGCGTCAAGATCCCGGCCACAGGCCGTCCGATGCCCTGCGAACCGCGTAAGGCGAGGGCGAGCGAGGGACGTGGCGCAGCTCGCCGACTCTCTCGCCCAGGGGAGCGCGCCAAGACAGATTGTCACCTCCTCACGCAGGTGCCGGGACGATAAGCGTCCCCCGCGAGCGGATGACGACCGGAGATTGAAGATGAAGCAGGTTCCACAAATCACCGCCGCCGAAGCGGCTCGCTTCGTCAAGGACGGTGACGTCGTCATGGCTGGCGGCTTCGGGATGACCGGAAATCCGGTGCACCTGCTCCACGCGCTCGCCGAGACGGGGGTGCGCGGGCTCACCTATATCGGGAACAACGTCGGCGAGAAGGGGCTCGGGGGCGGGCGCCTGCTGCGTAACGGGCAGCTCGTGAAGGCGATCGGCTCCTTTTTCACCAGCAATCCCGAGGCGGTCGCCGCGGCGCAGTCGGGGGCCATCGAAGTGCAACTCCTCCCACAGGGGTCGCTGGCCGAGGCCATCCGCGCCGGCGGCGCGGGGATCGGCGGATTCTACACGCCGACGGCGTATGGGACGGTGATCGCTGAAGGGAGCGACGTGCGCGAGTTCAACGGCGAACGACAGGTGTTCGTGCCCGCGCTGCGCGCCAACGTCGCCTTCATTCGTGCGTGGCGTGCCGACACCGCCGGCAACCTCATCTACCGCCTCACCGAGCAGAACTTCAACAAGGCGATGGCGACAGCGGCCGACGTGGTGGTGGCCGAGGTGGAGGAGATCGTCCCCGTCGGGACGCTCGACCCTAACGAGATCCAGACCCCGGGGGCCTACGTCGACTACCTAGTGCAGGCGCATACCACGCGCGACGACCTGGGATCGTCGGCGTCGGTTGAGTCGAGCGGGCGAAAGGCCGACGACCAGCGCATGCACATGGCGCGCCGTGCCCTCGCCGAGCTGAAGGCGGGCGACGTCGTGAACCTCGGCGTCGGAATCCCGACGCTCGTCGCCGACCTCGTGGGGCCCGGCGATGGCATCATGCTGCAGACGGAGAACGGGATGCTCGGCGTGGGGCCATCGCCCACCGACGGCGGGGCGCTCGACTATCCGGTCAATGCCGGCAAGGTCCCGGTGACCGCGCTCCCGGGAAGCTCCTATTTCGACAGCGCCGACTCGTTCGCCATGATCCGCGGCGGGCATGTCGACGTCGCCATCATGGGCGGGCTCCAGGTGGACGAGGGAGCCAACCTCGCCAACTGGGCGGTCCCTGGAAAGCCGCTCCTCGGCGTCGGCGGGGCGATGGACCTCGCCTCGGGCGCGAGGAAGCTGATCATCATGATGACCCACACGGCGCCCGACGGGACGCCAAAGGTCGTCCCCTCGTGCACGCTACCGCTCACGGCACGCGGCGTGGTGGACCTGCTGATCACCGACCTCGCGGTCTTCACCTTCCCCAACGGGCGCCTGACCCTCTCCGAATTGATGCCGGGGGCGACCGTGGCGGCGGTCCGGGCGAAGACCTCGGCCACCTTCGTCGAGCGGCTGCGCTGACGGGGGACGCCTCGCGTTAACCTTCGGACATGCACCTGCGATCCCTGATCACGACGGTCATCCTCACCGTCGTCATCGCCGCCCCCGTGCGACTGCCAGCCCAGTCGTGTCCCGCCGGGAAGGTCGCCCTCGTCCTCCCAGGGGGAGGGGCGCTTGGGATTGCCCATGTGGGGGTGATGCAGGTGCTTGACTCGTTAGGCATCGTCCCCGACCTGGTGGTGGGGACGAGCATGGGCGCGATCACCGGCGCGCTCTATGCCAGCGGCTATACCGGACAGCAGATCGACTCGCTCGCCCGCGACTACAACTTCGGCCCCCTCATCGGGAGCTACGCGCCAAGGGCACCACGCTCGCTTGGGCCGAGCACCCCACTGATGATCTGGGAGCAGGGCGACTCGTCGAGTCTGGCGCTCCAGACAAGCACCGTGCGGGAAGGCGAAGTCAACACGCTGATGGCCGCCCTCTTGCTTCGGGGAAACCTCCTCGCCCGCGGCAACTTCGACTCGCTCCCCGTCCCCTTCCGCGCGGTGGCCGCCGAGCTGCAGACCGGGAAGCGCGTCGTCCTCTCGCAGGGGGATCTCTCGCACGCGGTACGCGCCTCGTTTGCGATCCCGCTGGTCTTCAAGCCGGCGACGATCGACGGACTCGCCATGGTCGATGGTGGGCTCGCCGAGAATGCCCCGGTTCGCACCGCGCGCGAACTGGGGGCGACTCGCGTCATCCTGTCGCGTCTCGAGCCCAAGCTCCCTCCCGCCGATCCGTCGTCGTACGCCTCCGTCGCCCTCAAGCTGGTCGACTACCTGTTCCAGGCGAACCCGCCCGTGCTCGAACCAGGCGACGTCGACATCCGCACCGACGTTTCGGGCTTCAGCAACCTCGACTTCTCCGACGAGACAATGACCGCGCTGATCGCGCGTGGACACGCGGCGGCGTTGCAGCTGGCAACCGACCCATGCCTCCCTCGGCGCCCGAAGCGGGTCGTCCCGCTTCGCCCACTCGCGCACGCAGTGGTGACGGAGCAGGCGCGTGTGCTGATCCGCCGCGTCGTGGTGCAGTCGCTCAAGCCGACGCCCGGCATCGTTCCCGACGTCCCGGCGTTGCAGCGACGCCTGCGCGATTTCGGGCAGTCGGAGTTCATACGCGGCATCTGGCTCACCCCGCAGGCGCGCGGTGACTCGATCGTCTTCGCGCCGCTGGTCGAACGGGCCCCGCGCCGCGCACTCGCCGCGGGGCTCGTCTACGACCAAGACTTGGGGGGTGGGGTCTGGATCGGCGGTTCCGACCGCGCCTTCGCCGGACGCAACCTCGAAGCCTCGGCCCGGGCGCGATTCGGGACCTACCGGCAGGGAGTCACGCTGGGGCTCCGCCCATCGTACCAGCTCGGACG
>DAIESF010000128.1 GCA_027346425.1 Gemmatimonadota bacterium
CGCTCGTCTTCGCCTTCGTGATTGGCTTCATGGCACTGCGCTCGCTGCGCGCCACCGCCGCCCCCGCGGAGGGCGCGCGCGCGACCGGGTCGGCGCATATGCAGCTGGCGGATGGTGACCGCTATGAGACTGCGGCCCTTCCCTCGTCGCCGCCGTCCATAGAGGATTCGTCGCGCGCCACGCGCATGCTCCCCGAGCTGGCAGCGATGCAGGCGAACCAGGAGACGAAACAGCGGGTCGCCTCGGTGGTGACGCAGCAGCCGGAGACGTCGGCCAAGCTGATGCGCGCCTGGATGAAGGAGGCATAGCCAGTGGGAACGTCGCTGGCAGTGCGCCACAGCGGGAGCGGACTGGACCTCGTCGACCCGGGGGTCCTCTCCGGGCGGCAGAAGGCGGCCATCCTGTGCCTCGCGTTAGGCTCGGACGTGGCGGCCACGATCACGCAGAAGATGCAGCCCGACGAGGTCGATGCCATCTCCTTCGAGATCGCGCGCCTCGAGAGCGTGTCGCCGCAGGTCGTCGACTCGGTACTCGACGAGTGGATGACGCGCATCATGGTCGCCGACTCGCTCGCCCAAGGGGGGGTAGAGGCGGCGCGCGAGATCCTCGAGAAGGCGTTCGGGCCGCGCAAGGCGCAGCAGGTGCTGGAGCGCATCCAGGGGCAGCTGCAGAACACGATCGGGCTGCACCGGCTGCGCAACGCCGATCCGCGGCAGCTGGGGCAGATGCTGGCGGGCGAACACCCGCAGACGATCGCCCTGATCCTCGCCCACCTGGATCCGCAGCACACGGCGGCGATCCTCAAGGAGCTCGACACCACCATCGGCGCCGAGGTGGTCTACCGCATGGCGAAGATGGAGAAGGTGCAGCCGGAGTTGCTGGTGCTCATCGAGCGGTCGCTCAGTGCCGACACCGACCTTACCTCCACGCAAGGGATGTCGTCGTCCGGCGGGCCTGCCGCGGTGGCCTCGGTCCTGAACTACGTGGTCGCATCGCTGGAAAAGGTCCTGCTCGATGGCGTCTCATCGATGGACGCGGGCCTCTGCGACCAGATCAAGAACCTGATGTTCGTCTTCGAGGACATCGGGACGCTCGATGCGCGTGCGCTGCAGCGCTTGTTGCGCGACGTGGACTCGAAGGAACTGGCGCTCGCCCTCAAGGCCGCGAGTGGCGATCTGCGCGGGAAGATCACCGGTGCCATGTCGCAGCGCGCGGTGCAAGCGCTGAACGACGAGATGGAGATGCTGGGGGCGGTGCGGATGCGCGACGTCGAAGGGGCACAGGCCAACATCGTGGCCATGGTGCGCAAGCTCGAGGAAGCGGGCGAGATCGTGCTGAGTGGATCTGATGAAGCGATGGTCCAATAGCGCCCCGCGCGCCGTGCGACGCGACACCGCCGTGGACTCGGCGGCGCCCCTGGCATGGGCGCCGGACGAGCTCGCGCTGGACACGCGCGCCCTCCACGAGGCGGTTCGGCGCCCCGAGGCGACGCCCGAGGTGTCACTCACCGGCGTCGAGGCCGAGTCCCTCGAGCGCGCGCTGCAGGACGCATACGAGCGCGGCCTCGACGAGGGGCGACAGGCCGGCGCACTCGCCGAGGCGGGGCGCTTGCGCGGCGCGCTGCAAGCAGTGACCAGCGCCCTCGCCACCTTGCAGCTGGAGTCCGGGAGGTGGGTGGGGAATGCAGAAGAGAACATCGCCGCCCTGGCCGTCGCCGTGGCGCGACAGGTGATCGGGCGCGAGGTCGCCAGCGACAAATCGTCGCTGGCCGACATGGTACAGCAGGCACTCGGGGAGTTTCCCGTCGACCAGCCGGTCACCCTGCGCATCAACCCTGCCGACCTGCAGGCGATCCACGCCGCCTTCCATGCCATGGGCGACGACTCGCCGATCGCCAGTCGCAAGGATTCACAGTGGCTTCCCGACGCGCGCATCGCCGCCGGCGGGTGCCTGATCGAGGGGCGCGACCGGATCGTGGATGGACGCGTCGACACGGCGCTCGAGCGCCTCTACCGCCGACTGACCGCTACCGGTGCCTGAGACCCTGACCCGTCGCATTGCCGACGTCTCGCGCTTCGCGCGCTATGGCCGCGTCACCCGCCTCGTGGGGTTGGTGGTCGAGGCCATCGGCATCGACGTCGGCGTCGGTGAGCTGTGCCGCATCTCCTCCCTCGCCGACGATCACTCGGTCCTGGCCGAAGTGGTCGGGTTCCACGAACGCGGGGTCCTCCTCATGCCGTTAGGCGAGCTGGCAGGGCTCCACCCGGGGAGCCTGGTGCAGCCGCTCGGACGATCATTCGGCGTGGACGTGGGGCCGGGGATGCTCGGACGCGTCCTGAACGGGCTCGGCCACCCGATCGACGGCAAGGGCAAGCTCGACGCCCGCGTGCGTGTCCCGCTCACCGGCGAGCCGCCGCACCCGCTCGAGCGCCAGCTGATCGACGAACCACTGGTGACCAACGTGCGGGCGATCGACGGCATGCTCACGATCGGGAAGGGACAGCGCGTCGGCATCTTCGCCGGGTCGGGGGTGGGCAAGAGCACCCTGCTCGGCATGATCGCCCGGCAGGCGACGGCCGACGTGAACGTAATCGCTCTCCTGGGCGAGCGTGGACGCGAAGTACGCGACTTCATCGAACATTCGTTAGGTCCGGAAGGGCTGGCGCGGTCGGTGCTCATCGTCGCCACCGGCGACCAGGCGGCGCTGGTGCGCGCCCGCGGTGCGCTCGTCGCCACCTCGATCGCCGAGTACTTCCGCGACCAGGGGAAGCACGTCCTGCTGATGGTCGATTCGGTGACACGCGTGGCCATGGCCTGGCGCGAGATCGGGCTCGCCACCGGCGAGCCTCCCACCACGAAAGGGTATCCCCCGTCGGTCTTCGCCAACCTCCCGCGCCTCCTCGAGCGTGCGGGCAATGGCGCCAAGGGCGGGATCACCGGGATCTATACGGTCCTCGTCGACGGCGATGATTTCAACGAACCGGTGGCCGACGCGGCGCGCTCGATCCTCGATGGACACGTCGTCCTCACGCGCCGCCTGGCGAGCGCGGGGCACTTTCCGTCGATCGACGTCCTCGAGAGCAAGAGCCGCGTTCGCGACATGATCATCGACGACGCGCAGCGCCACTCGGCGAACACGCTGATGCGCCTCGAGGCCGCCTATCGAGAGAAGGAGGACCTCATCCTCGTGGGCGCCTACCAGAAGGGGAGCGACCCGATGGTGGATGCGGCGCTGCGGTCGCGTGACCAGGTGCTGTCGTTCCTCCAGCAGCGTCCTGACGAGACGTCGCCGTTCGACGCGACTCGCCAGGCGCTCCTCTCCCTCACTCAGCGGGCCGGGATGCCGGGCCAGGCGCACGCATGATGTTCAAGTTCCCCCTCCAGCGTCTCCTCGAGCTCAAGGCAAAGCACGAGCGGGAGATGGCACGACAGCTGGCGAGTGCACAGACCGAGGCCGAGCGTGAACGCACAAGCCGCGACGCACTGGCGCGCGCCCACGCGGCGGCGCACACCCGCCTCGCGAACGCGGCTGGGGACGGGATGACCGTCGGGCACCTCGTGAGCCTGTCGCAGACGCTCTCGCCGATGCAGGAGCGCCTGAGCCAAGCCGACGAACGCACCGTTGCCGCCGAGCAGGTCGTCGATCAGCGCCACCAGCTCCTCTCCGAGGCGCTGCAGGAGCGGCAGGTGCTCGACCGCCTGCGCACCAAGCGACTCGACTTGCACCGTACCGAGGAGAACGCGCGTGACCAGGCGGCGATGGATGCCATCGCCCTCACTCGCTACACGACGCCGAGCAGGAACCCGAGCGCCGGCAAGGACGGCAGACCATGATGAAGCTCATTCTCTTCGCAGTGATCGGCCTGCTCGTGGGCGTTGGAGGAGGCTCGGCGGTGTCGGTGCTGAAGGCGCGAAAGGCCTTCGCGAGCGTCGTGGCCCAGAGGGCCAAGGTCGTCGCCGACAGCATCGCCAAGGTCGCGGAGGCCGGGAGCACGCGCGCCTCCCCTGCGCCCCGCGGTACCGAGCCACCGGCGCCGGCCGATTCGTCAGCCGCAAGCGATGCAGCGGCGGGCGATTCCACCGCCCACGGCGCGGGGCGTGTCGCCACGAACGCCCGGATAGCCACGCGTGCGGACAGTGCGGTTCCCTCCCCCGCTGGCGCGCACGGACCGATGGCGACCGTCGCCCACCCGCCGGCGTACAGCCGAGCCGTGCAGACCGTGGAGTCGAACGGGATCCCGCCGGCGGGGCCGCGCACCGCGACTGTCCCCGCCCTTCCATCCAAGCCGATCGTGACGGCGGCGACGCAGCCCGGGATGGCCAGGGTGGCGAAGATCCTCGCGGCCATGCCACCGAAGGACGCCGCGAAGGTGCTCGAACAGCTCGATGATGCCGACGTGCAGGGCGTCATCGAGGTGCTGAATGACAAGCAGGCCGCGGCGATCCTGCGCAACCTTCCGCCCCTGCGCGCCGCCCAGGTGAGCAAGGGGGTCCTGCGCGCCCCGGGGGCGAAGCCATGACAGTTCCCATTGCCATGGTCCGAAACGCGCCGGAGCCGCAGGTCATGCCGGCCGCGGGCGAGCCATTATCGGTTACCACAGGAGACGCCGGCGAGTTTCGCGCGGCGCTGGCGAGCGCGATCGGCGACGTGCGTGCAGCGCGCGCCGCGAACGCTGCGAGCCCGATCGGCGACGTGCATGACACGTACACTGCGAACGCCGCGAGCACTCCCGCTGAGATGGCACCGACGCCGGCCACGGACGCGACGCCGGCCTTCACCGACGCCGACTCCGCAGGCGACTCCCCCGGAGACTCCGGCGATCTCAGCGACGCGGCGGAAGTCGAGGCGCCGGACACCAACGGCGGCTCGATGCGTGCCGATGCCGACCGCTTCGTTGCGCAACCGCTCGAGGCGACGGCCACACCCATTCCTCCCCTCTCCCTCGTCGTCGTCCCGTCAGCCACAAC
>DAIESF010000410.1 GCA_027346425.1 Gemmatimonadota bacterium
GGATGGCGGGGATGATCGCCTTGGCATCGCTGACGGTGATGAGGATCGCCCGTGCCCCGGCGGCGATCATGTTCTCCATCGCCGTCACCTGGCCCGCGTTGTCGCCGTCGTTCTTGCCGGCGCCGGTGAGGAGACGGGCACCGCGCGCCCGGGCCGCCGCCCGCGCGCCGTCGCGCATCATCACGAAGTACGGATTGGTCTCGGTCTTCGTGATCAGGCCAATGACGGGCTGCTGGGCGGCAGCCGGCACAGCGCCGGCACAGACGACCAGTGCGAGGAGGGGAACGAGCGCGGCGAGCCGCAGGGACATGGAAACCGATGGGAAGTGGAGGTCTGCTCAACGCTACGACACGGGGCAAGGGGGGGCGAGCGGGGGGCGCTCCTGACGGCAGGGGAGGCGTGCTGTAGACTCCCGGAGGGCCCTTCACTCCTGTCCCGCACCCCCCGCCGCATGCGCGCGCGCTGCCACACCTTCGCCACGCTCGCCGTTGTCGCAGCCGCGCCGTTGCTGCTGGCGGCTACCGCACCAGACAGCAGCAACGCGTTCATCCGCGTCAACCAACTGGGGTACCCCCCCGACGCGCCCAAGGTGGCGGTCGTCTGCGCGCTCGCCCCGGCATCACTGCAGACGTTCGAACTCCGCGATGCGCGTGATGCCGTGGTGCTGCGCGGTCGAGCCACCCAGGATCAACCATTTGCCGCCTGTGTACGCACCTGGCGTCTCGACTTCACCGCCGTGAGGAGGCCGGGACGGTATCGCCTGTTGGCGGCGGCGCTGACGCCGGTCACGGTGTACGTCGCGCGCGATCGCTACCAGCGGGCGGCCGACTCGCTCCTCGTGTACATGCGCCAGCAGCGCTCCGGCTACAACCCGCTGTTGCGGGCCAGCGTGCACCAGCGCGACGGCATCGTCGTTGGAGCTTCGCCCAAGGCGGGGACGTTCGTCCCGGTCTCCGGCGGGTGGGCCGACGCCTCCGACTACCTGCAGTACGTGACGACCTCGGCGAACGCGACCTTCGTGATGCTCATGGCGTATCGAGACCATGGGCGCGCATTTGGCGATGCGTTCGCAGCCAACGGCGACTCGGGGGCGAACGGTGTCGCCGACATCCTCGACGAGGCGCGCCACGGACTGGCCTGGCTGCTGCGGATGTTCCCCGCCGACACCGAGATGTACAACCAGATCGGCGACGACCGCGACCACGTGTACAGCGACCTCCCAACCTCCGACAGCTCGGACTACGGCTGGGGGAAGGGGAAGGAGCGCCCGGTGTATCCGTGCACGGGGCGCCCGCAGGGACTCTTCTCACACACCAACCGCGCCACCGGCTACGCGTCGACCGCCGGGAAGTTCGCTGCCGCCTTCGCGTTAGGCGCGCAGCTGCTCGCCCCTGGCGATCGCGCCTTGGCGGATACGCTCGCTCGCAAGGCACGCGCCGCCTACGCCCTGGGGGAGCGGTTCCCCGGCACCTGTCAGACGGCCCCTGGTCGTGCACCGTACTTCTATGAAGAAGACAACTGGGTCGACGACATGGAACTCGGCGCGGCGCAGCTGTACGCGCTCACGCGTGAGAAGAAATACCTGCGCGACGCCGTCACCCTTGCCGCGCGCGAGCCGGTGACGCCCTGGATGGGAGCCGATACGGCGCGGCACTATCAGTGGTACCCGTGGCATAACAATGGCCACCACGAAGTGTGGCGTCTCGGCGCTCCGCGCGACCGTCGGGCGATGGTCGCGTACTATCGGCGCGGACTCGAGGCGGTCGCGCGACGCGCGACAAGGAACGGCTTCCGCGTCGGTATCCCGTTCATCTGGTGCTCGAACAACCTGATGACGTCGTTCGCCACGCAGGCCTATCTCTACCGACAGATGACTGGTGACGAGCGCTTTCGCGAATACGAACAGGCGGCGATCGACTGGATCTTCGGGGCGAACCCGTGGGGGACGTCGATGGTGGTCGGTGTCCCCGACGACGCCCGCTACGCACGCGACCCGCACTCCGATGTGGCACGCCAGCTCGGCGTGCGCCTTACAGGAGGGCTCCTCGACGGCCCGGTCTATCGCTCCATCTACCACAGCCTGATCGGCATTCGGTTGGTGGAATCCGACGAATACGCGCCTTTCAATGCAGGATTCGTCGTATACCACGACGACTACGGCGACTATTCCACCAATGAACCGATCATGGACGGGACCGCGAACCTCTCCTACCTGCTGGGGGCGATCGCGGCGGGAGACAATCGATGAGCGTCTGAGATCGAGGTGCGCCGCCGCCCCGGGGAGGGCGTGAGGTGACTAACTTGTTTCCACCCTTTCGCGACACTGCCATGCGCGCCCTCCGATCGATCCGCGTCTTCGTACGCTTCGCCGTCCTGATCGGGTTGGCGACGGCTCCGCTCGTCGCGCAGACGTCGGCG
>DAIESF010000163.1 GCA_027346425.1 Gemmatimonadota bacterium
CCAATGTGTACGCCATCGGCGACGTGGTGGGCGGCAAGCTCCTGGCCCACAAGGCCGAGGAAGAAGGGGTCGTCGCCGCCGAGGTCATCGCCGGAAAGCCGTCGCACATGCACCATCGCTCCATGCCGGGGGTCGTGTACACCTGGCCCGAGGTGGCGACGGTGGGGCTCACCGAGCAGGAGGTGAAGGCCTCGGGACGCGCGTACAAGGTGGGGAAGTTCCCCTTCTCCGCCAACGGGCGCGCCCGCACGATGGCCGAGACCAACGGCTTCGTGAAGATGATCGCCGACGCCGAGACCGACGAGTTGTTAGGCTGTCACATGATCGGGGCGAACGTGTCCGACCTCCTGGCGGAAGTGGTGCTGGCCTTCGAGTATCGCGGGTCGTCGGAGGACATCGGGATCACGGTGCACTCGCATCCGACGCTGTCGGAGACGACGAAGGAGGCGGCGTTGGCGGTGCTGGGGCGGGCGATACACATCTGACTACAGAAGACGAGAAGACGAGAAGTCGAGAAGACGTTGATGCGATTTGGCACGGTGCTGTTCGATTGCGACTCCACCCTCTCGTCCATCGAGGGGATCGATGAGATGGCGCGGGAATACCGCGACCAGATCGTCCCGCTCACCGAGATGGCGATGCGGGGGGAGGTAACGCTCGAGTCGGTGTATGGGCGTCGGCTGGCGATCATCCGGCCGTCGCGCGACGAGGTGGAGCGAGTGGGGCGGTTGTATGTCGCGACGCTCCTTCCCGGGGCAGTGGAAACCGTGCAGGCGCTGCACGACGCCGGGGTCGCGGTCCACATCATCTCCGGCGGATTGCGGCCGGCGGTACTGCACGCGGCGCGAGCACTCGGCGTCCCCGACGCGCAGGTGCACGCAGTCGACCTGTACTTCGACGATGCCGGGCGCTATGCCGGGTACGACGAGGGGTCGCCGTTGGCCCGGCAGGGGGGAAAGGCGGTGCTGGTCGAATCGTTAGGTGACCTCCCCCGCCCCAGCATGCTGGTCGGCGACGGGGCGACCGATCTCGAGGCCAAGCCGCACGTCGACGCCTTCATCGCCTTCGCCGGGATCGAGGAGCGGCCGCACGTCGTCGCCGCCGCCGACGCCGTGGTGCGAGCGCGATCCCTCCTCCCCATCCTCGCCCTCGCCCTGGGCGAGGCGGACCGTTTCCCAGCTGCAACACGCGATCTCATCGCTGCCGGGCGTGCCTTGCTCGGTGCCACTCCGCTCTTCCCTCGCGATACCATTTCCCCATGAGCACCGTCGTCAATCCCACCGGCACCGCCGGCGTGAGCGTGAAGGCTCCGCCCTTCGGCAAGTTCTTTCTCCCCGGACCCACCGAGGTGCGACACGACGTCCTGTACGCGATGACCCAGCAGATGATCGGGCACCGCGGAAGGGACGTGGAAGACCTCATGGCGCGCGTCGCCCCAAGGCTCCAGCAGGTCTTCCGCACCACCCGTCCGGTGTACACCGCGACATCGTCGGCGACAGGGCTCATGGAGGGAGGCGTGCGCAACGCGGTGCGCAACCGGGTGCTCTGCCTGGTGAACGGGTCGTTCTCCGAGCGCTTCCACAAGGCAAGCGTGAACTCGGGGATCCCCGCTGACACGCTCGAGGTTCCGTTCGGCCAAGCGCACACGCCGGAGCTGCTCGCCGACGCACTGAAGGGCGGGAAGTACGACACCGTCACCATCGTCCACTCCGAGACGAGCACCGGAGTCCTCAACCCCATCGGCGACCTGGCGCGTGTGGCGCACGAGTCGGGCGACGTGGTGGTCATCATCGATACCGTGTCGTCGCTGGCGGCGGGAGCGGTGGAGAGCGACGCGTGGGAGCTCGACTACGTTCTCAGCGGGTCGCAGAAGGCGATCGCCCTCCCCCCGGGGCTCGCCTTCTGCACGGCCAACGAGCGCGTCTTCGAGCGCGCGCGGGCGACCGCACGGCGCGGACTCTATTTCGACCTCCTCGAGTTCGACGAGTATCACCGGAAGAACCAGACCCCGAACACCCCGGCCGTTTCGCTCCTCTACGCGCTCGACCTCCAGCTCGACCACATCATGGCCGAGGGGATCGAGGCGCGTTGGGCGCGCCATGCACGAATGGCCGAGTACACCTGGCAGTGGGCCGAGTCGCGCGGCCTGAAGGTCTTGGCACCTGCCGGCTATCGTTCGCCGGGGGTGACGTGCATCCTGATCCCAGCAGGGAAGGCCGGGTCAGCGGTGGCGGCGGCGATGAAGGCGAAGGGGTTCGTGATTGCGACCGGCTACGGCGCGCTCAAGGACGACATGGTGCGCATCGGGCACATGGGCGAGCACACGTTAGGCGAGGTGGAGGAGGTGCTGGAGGCGTTAGGCGACGTGATGGGGCGGTGACGCGCGAAGCGGGGGCGCCTGTCGAGGCGCCCCGCTTCATTCAACGGTCGGCCCCGTCGCCGCGGGATCCACGACGACGCGCACCACGATCGCGCTGACGACGACCTCGACGTACTTGGGGACGCCCTTGTCGCTATAGAGGGTCTTCGCGCGCGCCAACTCGCCGCGCATGAGCCGAAGCAGGACATCGCGTGGCCACTGCGCCACGTCGTTGCCGTCGCCCCAGACCGGCTTGCCCAGGACCCAGTTGGTGCGGGACAGCAGGTACTGCGCCTCGGTCTCGGCGCCGGCAATCAGGATGAAGAAGTACTCCCCCGGTGCGGCCGGGGCCTGGAACGAGAGCGGGTCAGCACGCAAGCGCTGCGCGGTCGGGGCGCTCAGCATGCCGATCGTCTGTCCCGCTTGGGACGGATCGCCCCACGTGGGCGTGGCTGCATACACGAGTGTCGCATCGACATAGCTCGACGTGTACTCTATGCGCACCACTCCCTCGACCTTTGCATTGGGCGGCACGCGGAGGGTGACCTTCTGCGGCGTCACCGTGCCGGCGTTCGTGACCCACGACACGAGTTTGAGGCGGAGCGGCAGGCTGTCGTTCCAGGCAATGCGCACGAGGAGCGAATCGCGCGCTCCGCGACGGCGTACCACCGCAAGTCCCTTGAGCGGTTGCACCCGAGCGCGGACCGCATCGAACGTAGCGCGTCCCTCGGACATCGGGAGCGACGTGGTGTCGGCCCAACGCAAGCTGTCGTCCCAGACCACGACATCGATGGTGTCGGCCACGCCGCCGCGAAGCGCGCCGTCGCGCCCGCGCTCCTCCACCACCAGCGGTGGTCGCAGTTCGAGTCGTCGCCTGTGGTCGAGGGCCTGCACCGATTCGGCTGGTGCTTCGGCGATCTCGAGTACCAGTCGCTCACTCCGCAGCATCGCTGCCGACACAACAACGGCGGCAACGGCCGCGACCGCCGACGTGACCCTTAGCCGATGCGAGAATCGGTAGCGGAGCGGCAACGAGTGGAGCAGTGCGTGCACCTGCCGGTCGTCCATTACGACGCCCACGATCGCCTTCGCCACCTCGCTCGGTGCGACGTGGCGCCGCATCGACTGGTTGCGCTCGAGCTCGCGAATGAGGAGCGCGCGGACCGCATCCGTTTCCCCCGCCTCCACCAGGAAGCGGGCGGCGATCATCGATTGGCGCGCGTTGGCGGCACCTCGCGCGAGCGCATGTCCCAGTGACGCCGAGGCCACCCGCCTTCCATCGGTCGACCACAGCGCCAGGGCGCGCTCGCCGATGACGTCGTGGGCGCAGTTCCACCCACCGTGCCACGCGGTGAGCAGCCCTCGTGAAGCCAGCGCATGCAGCTGCGCCTCCATACCGTGCCCCACTGCGTCGGACAGCAGTGCCTCGTCCACCGGGAACCCGGCGAGGGCTACCAGCTGCAACACCTCCCGCTCGTGGTCCGTGAGGTGGGCGATACGCCGACCGATCGGATCGGCGCTCTCCAGCGCCCGCTCGAGGTCGACGTCCGGCGCCGCCGAGAGACGACCCTCTTCTCGCAGGAGCCACCGCTCATCGAGACCTTGGCGGACCAACTGCAGGACCATCAACGGCGACCCGCCGCTCGCGCGCCTCAGCGCGGCGGGGAGACGTCGCGCATCGTCGTTCGACCCCTCGAACCCAAGGGCAGCGAGCAGCGCGCGAACCTGCTCCTCGTCGAGCGCGGCCAGCGTCAGCGTCTCCGCCGTCGTCGTCGCGTGCATCGCGACAGGCGGACGAGACGCGGTCACCAGCAGGACGTTCGCGGGAAGTCGATCGGCCACTCGGGCGAGCGCCTCGACCGATTCGCCGTCGCTCCAATGCAGGTCGTCGACCAGCACGACGAGATGCCGCTCGCCCGCCACCGATTCGATCACTTCGCGCACAGCCTGCGTTCGCGTCAGCGCGTCATCGAGACGCGGAGCGACGAGTGATGTATTGAAGGTGCTCGAAAGCGCGGGCGCCAGTCGCACGAGAACCGCCGCCGATTCCGGGGACAGGCTCGCCGCACCGGGCAGCCCCCCGACCGTCTCGGCAACCCGGGCGAGAACGGAGAATGGCAACCCGCGGTCGCTCGGTACCGCTGCAATCGTAGCCACCCGCGCGCGGAGCGCCCGATAGCGCTCGGCGATCTCGCTCAACAGGCGCGACTTCCCGAAGCCGGCCGCTCCACTCACGTGGACGTGGCGGGACTTAGCCCCGACTACTGAGTGGAAGGCCCGGAGGAGCGCCGAGAACTCGACCTCGCGTCCGACGAACTCCGTCTCGTGCTGGTCGCGTGACGACGAGGCGATGTCCCGGGCACGTTGCAGCCGCTTGAGCGTCGCCGCGAGCTCCGGCTCCGGCGACTCGTCATCGTCGTCAAGCCATCGCGCCACCACCTCCGACTCGACCAACGCCAGCGGACGGTCGCCCACCGCAAGGCAGGTCTCGAGCAGGAGCCGCCACGCCATCTGGCTGCGCGCGAGGAGGTCACGCGTGCGGCGGGCGGCACGAAGTGCGTCGTCGAGGCGCCCGTCACGCAACGCGGTCTGCACGATCGCCTCCGCCGCGTGCAAGAGGAGCGCGTCAGCGCGGGCGCGTTCGAGGTCGGCCCACTGCTCGAACGCCGCCCCCCCGGGGAACGAGACCGACTCCATGAAGCGCCCCGCAAAGAGCGCAAGCGCCTCGGGCCGCTGGGCCTCGCCGGCCGCGCGAAAGTCGAGCAGGTCGACCGAGACGTCAGCGCGCAGGACAAGACGTTGCCCATCGGACTCGACGCTGTCGGAGCCGAGCGCCGTGCGGAGTTGCCAGAGCGCCTGACGAAGCGAGAGGCGCGAACGCTCCCGCTCCATGTTGGACCAGAGGAGCTCCGCGCATTCATCGCGGAGCGCAGCGCGGTTGGCGGCGAGGGCGAGGTAGGCAAGGAGTGCCGACGGCTTGCCCGCGCCGAGGATGACCGGGGCGTCGCCGTCGTTCAGGAGTTCGCTCACGCCGAGAGTGCCGAGTGTTCTCAGTGCATAACGCGGCATCAACGCTCCATAACGATCACGGATCTCTCTCCTGAACGGTCCTATAACGCACCGGCCTCAACCTTGAGCTCCCAAGCTTCGCTCACTGCCACGCCTCGTCGCAACCCGAACCCGTCACGGAGGTGCAAGAGAGGACATGAAGATCTGGCCAAATTTGCTCATGGCGTCGTTGACCACCGCACTTGCAGCCTGCGCTGACCCCGTCACGATGCCGGAATGGCGACCGGTACCTGACGCGCGGCCCCTTACGTCGGTAGCGGGAGGCGCTGTCTCCGGCGCCGCGGGTGCGATCAGCATGCGCTACGTGTGCCGTAACACGTTCGAGGTTACGAACGGCTGGCAGGTCCCGGCGGCGCTCTACTGGAGGACGGTCGATGGGCTGGCGGAGGGTTTCATCGAGATCCCGGCGGCGAGCCGGGCGACATTCGATGCGACACCTCGCTCCAGGAGTAGCGCAGTCGTGTTGTATTCCGACGCCGCTCGGACGCGCCAAGTCGCAACCGGTGTCAACGCCCAGCTCAGCTGCACCGAAGTGCGATCGGGCGAGGTCGGCAACTTCATCACCCTCGCCAGTTCCTGCACGAATACGTTCACACTCTCGAACGGGAGTGGTCGCACGGTGCGCATCGACTGGACCGTGCCCGGTACGCGACGCGAGGGCACCATCAGCG
>DAIESF010000168.1 GCA_027346425.1 Gemmatimonadota bacterium
CACCCCGAGCGCCCGCTCCATCCCTAACGAGTAATCTCCGGCCGGGGGAGGGACGCGCCCCTGCGATCGCCCTGGACCGAGGTTCCGGGCATCGACTCCCGAGACATCGAGACGCTCGACTCGCGATCGGCGAAGCCGTTCTGGCGCGTCCGCGCGGTGGAGCGACCGCGCGCCTCACCCCCTTCCCGCCCGATCGCCGCCATGTGGGCGCGATCGCGGCTCACCACTTCGCCCCCCTTGCGACCGGCGTTGCGCGCCTCGTCCTTCGACCACTCGTGTGCGGTCCCCTTCGCGTGCGCGGCTCGCCCACCCTTGCTGGCGATCTCTCGCTGCCGATTGGGATCCATCGACGCGAACCCGCGCTTGCTCTTCATGCCCATGGTTTCCTCCCCTGTCCAACGATGTTGCGTTAGCGGTCTCATGCCATCCAGATCCCGTCGCCACCGTCGAGCACGCCCCCTTCCCAGTCCTGCGGTACTTCATGCTAACACGCCAGAGCGGGAAAAAGCTCCAAACGATTCGCGACGACGACTGCGGAATGGCAAGCGGGCTGTACCATTCCACGGTCGGGACCACCGTCCGTCGCGCATTTCTCCCCTCCCCCTGCCGTGGCGTTCGCTGGGGTCGTGCCCGCCCGTAGCCCGGGTCGTTCGCTATGTTGGCCATCTCTCATGGCAACCTCAGCGAGCTAGGTCACACTCCCGGGCCTAACGTTGCATCCGTTTGGTATCGAGCGCCGGGCGAGGCCCGGCCGCGCGGCGGCCTCAGCCGCTATATTCCCTCCCCCATGCCGCTTTCGATCCGATTCCTCGGTACCTCCGCCTCCCGCCCCACGGTCGAGCGCGGCGTATCGTCGCTCGCCCTCGTCCGCGAGGGCGAGACGCTCCTCTTCGACTGCGGCGAGGGGACGCAGCGGCAGATGATGCGGTACGGGGTCTCGTTCAACTTCGGCGACGTCTTCTTTTCCCATTTCCACACCGACCACTACCTCGGGATCATCGGGCTCCTGAGGACGATGGCGCTCCAGGGGCGGACCGAGCTCCTCCGCTGCTGGGGGCCGCGAGGAGCTGCGCGCACGCTCAAGAAGTGCGAGTCGCTCGGGGCGGACCGCCTCACCTTCCCGCTCGAAGTCACCGAACTCGCCCCGGGAGACGTGGTGCGCCGCAAGGAGTACGAGGTGCAGGCGATCGGCGCCGAGCATCGCGGCGCCGTCGCGGTCGGCTGGGCCGTGGTCGAGGATATCCGCCGCGGGCGCTTCAACCCCGACCGGGCCCGCGAGCTGGGGATCCCGGAAGGGCCGCTCTGGGGACGAATTCACCATGGGGAGTCGGTCACCCTCGACGACGGTCGCGAGGTGATCCCTTCGGATCTGGTCGGCGTCACCCGTCCGGGACGGCGGGTCGTGATCACGGGCGACACCCGCCCCTGCGACGCGACGCGCCTGGCCGCGCAGGGGGCCGACCTCCTCGTCCATGAATCGACCTTCGGCGACGAGGAGAGCGAGCGCGCCGTGGAGACGGGGCACTCCACCGCCCGCGAGGCCGCCACGCTCGCGCAGGAAGCCGGCGTGTCACGCCTCGTCCTCACGCACCTCTCCGCCCGCTACACCCGCGATGTCAGCGATCTGGAACGCGAAGCGCGCAGCGTCTTCCCCCGCACGACAATCGCCCGGGACGGAATGGAAATCGACATCCCCTTCAGGGATGCGGTCGACGGGGAATAGCCCCCCTTCAGCCCCCCTTCTCCTCGCCTCGTCCTGTCGCGCGGTCCTCGATGCCCCCGAGGCTCAGGAAACGATGTACGACGGGCGATCCAGATGGACGGGGACCGAGCGGCGGAAGAGGCGCGCCAGGTCACGCTCGGTGAGCCCGTCGAGCACACGCTTTGGCTCGAGACGGGCGCGCGGATCGTTCACCTGCGGCCCATGGGCGTTGACCCAGGCATAACGATTGAAGCGCCCGGTCGGCGCCGGGTGCACGAAGATGACGAGTGCGCTGGAATGGCTGGGCGACTCCACGGCGATCGTCCAAGGCGTGCCGTCGGGAGAGCGAAAGGTCTTCATGGGGAGTGCGAGGTCGGTCAGTCGTGTTGGGCGATCGTGGAGTGCAGGAGGGCCTCGACGGGCTGCCGACCGTTGTAACCGGCATCGACGTCGTGCCAGTGCCCCACCGCCGTCTCGCCGTGCTTCCAGCACCAGCAGACGCTGCGGCCGTCCACATCGGCGGGGAAGTCGACGAGCCCGAGTTCGAATCCCTTGAACTCGAGTCCGAGCCTCGTCAGTTCGCCGACGAAGCCCTGGATGTCGCGGGCGAGTTCCTGCGCCCTGTGCTGCAGCGCCTCCGCTTCGGGGGTCGGCTTTTCCGACCGGCTCAGGGTGGCGGCGATCTCGAACGCCTCCACCGTGCGCTGCCACTCCCGGTAGTGCTCGATGATGTCGCGCACGATGCTCGACACGAGCGGCAGCATGCGGTTGGCTTCATCCAGCGAGAACTTCTTCGTCATCCACATCTCCAGGTGCAACGACTTCCCGCGCAGACCGGCCGGCGCGGACGGTGGCGCACGTCGGCATCGCGCCCCGCATGCAAGAACGCCACTCGGCGGCGGCTCAGCAAGGGGAAGGAGCTACCGCATCCGCCCCGGGCGGCGGGCGAGGGGCGGGCGCGCCGCCCAGCGGGCCGGCGCACCGGAGGGGAGCGGGCGTGACGCGGTGCGCACCTCGCCCGAATACAGGGCGGACTCGTCGAAGGCGCGACGCAAGGCGTCGAGCGCGGCCGGCACCACCGGCGGGTCGTCCAGGCGGAGGATGCGGCGCACGGGGGCGGGGACCCGCGCGACGGTCCACTCGTTAGGCGCGGAGCGCATGGAGAGCTGCACCGACTCGCCAGCGGAATCCTCGCGGGCCACGATGTCGTATCCCGCGCCGCGCCATACCCCATCGCTGGCCGGATCCGACGGAAGGCCGGCCCGGATCGGCGCCCACCACGCGGGGGCGTCGACGCGGATGGGGGGGAGGGGGAGCGCATACCCGCCGGCCCGCGGCCCGCGCCCCGGGACGAGGAAGGCGATCGCCGGCATCGCATCCTCGTCGACCAGGGCGAACGAGAGCGAATCGAAGATGAAGCCGGTGAGCGCCGTCACCGCCCGCCGCGCCCGCTCGTCGTTCGCGCGCCGCACGGAGTCGAGCGCCGCGGCGAACAACTGTTGCGCCTGACGGAACACCTCTCCAGCCTGCGCCTCGCCCACCAGGTCGGCCACCGTGACCTGCCGTCCCACCCGCACGTCGATCACGCCCCGTCGGGTGACGTGCTGGTCGCGATCGCCCACCACGTCGATGTCGACATGCTGTTCGTAGGTCAGGTACGGGCCCGCCGCGTCGAGGAGTTCCGTCTCCGTCGTCGCGTGAATCGACGGGGCGTCGGCCGCGTCCTCGTCGGGGGGCAGCGGCGATTCGTCGGGGTGGCGCGCCGCATACTCCCGGGCCACGTGCGCCAGCGTCGAGTCGTCCAGCAGGAGGAGGGAATCCCCCTGCTCGAGGTCGCGCCGGAAAATGCGCTGCCCCACGATCACGGCATCGTAGTACGACCGGTCGTCGTCCGTCAGGTACAACTCGTGGAATCGCCCGTCGTACCCGGCCAGCAGGAGCGGCGAGCGCCGCACGCGCACCCCGGCGCTGTCGCTCTCCACCCAGAAGGTCGAATCCCCCGCCGAGACGAGGAACGCGGCGGGAGGCACCGGGTGCCCGGCGTCCCGCCGCCCCCCGCTGCACCCGGCGGCCACTGCCAGCGCACCCGCTGCGGCGATCGCCCAGAGCGCCCGCAGGGGCCGAACGCGCGCGCAGCGCGGGCGTGAAACGATGGGCGGGAAAGGGTGGGCCATGCCACGGGGAATATATCATCCCCCGGCCAGCACCACGGGTGCCTAGCGAGCGGCGATATCGGCCACCGCGGTTACCAGCCGATCGACCTCGCCTTCGGTGGTATAGCAGGCGCACCCCGCGCGCAGCACGCCATCCGCCGCCTGCCCGAGACGCTCGATCACGGTGACGGCGTAGAAATCGCCGTTCGACGCGAAGATCCCGCGCAAAACGAGGGCCCGCGCCACCTCGGTCGACGTCCGGCCGGCCACCGTGAAAATGATGGTCGGCGTTCGCGCCCCCCCCGGTGCCACCCCGTACAGCGTCACCCCGTCGACCTCACGCAGCCCGTTCCAGAGCCGGGTCACGAGCTTGTCGCCACGGGCATGCAGCGCCGCCAGGGAGTTCGTTAGGCGCTCGCGCCGGGTGTTGCCCTGGGCAAGCGAGGCAAGGAACTCCACCGCTGCTCCCGTCCCCACGATCCCCTCGTGATTCTGCGTCCCCGTCTCCAGTCGCTCGGGCCCCACGTTGGGGGCCGGCTCGAGCTTGGGGACATCGAGCTCGTCGATCAGCGCGCGCCGGCCGTAGAAGACGCCGGCATGCGGGCCGTAGAACTTGTACGCCGAGCAGGCCAGGAAATCGCAGTCCCACGCCTTGACGTCGATGACGCCGTGCGCGGCATAGTGCACCGCATCCACGTAGCACAGCGCCCCCGCCTCGTGGGCGAGGCGTGCCGCGGCGGCGACGTCGGTGATCGTCCCCAGCGCATTCGACGCCGCGCCAATCGCCAGCAGCCTGGTGCGCGGGGTGAAGGCGCGGCGCAGGTCGTCCCAGTCGAGCGTCCCGCTCGCCGGATCCATGCGCACCGTGCGCACCACCAGCCCGCGATCGCGCGCCAGCTCGCGCCAGGGGGCCACGTTGGCATGGTGGTCCAGCTCGGTCACGATCACCTCGTCGCCCGCACTCCATCGCCTGCCTAACGCGCGCGAGACGTGGAAAGTGATCGTCGTCATGTTGTTGCCGAACGCCACCTCGTCGCTGGACGCGTTGAGCAGGTCGGCCGCCGCCGCCCGCGCCTCGGCCAGTCGCGCATCAGTCTCCTGCGACGACGGGTACTCCCAATGCGTGTTGGCGTTGTGGTGGAAGAGGTAGTCGTTCATCGCCTCCACCACCTCGCGCGGCACTTGCGTCCCCCCGGGTCCATCGAAGTACGCCACCGGGTGCCCCCCTTCCCACCGGCTGAGGGCGGGGAAGCGGGCGCGGATGTCGGAAACGGGGATGAGGGCGGAGGCGCCGTGGACAGAAGTCATTGTACCAGAAGACGAGAAGACGGGAAGACGAGAAGACGAGAGGACGAGGTGCCGAATGAGGCAGGAAAGCGGGATCTCAGTCCTTGATTGTCACGTCGCTCCACTGCTCGATCAGGCGCGCCGCTTCCACGTGATCGGCTTCCTCACCCAGCTCGTGGCGGGCGAGGCGGAAGAGCTCGGCGACCTGCTGGATGACGGCGGAGGGGATGCGCTGGTCGCGAAGGAACTCGGCGGCGATGGCGACGTCCTTCTCGAGCAGGGCGAGCTTGAAGGTCCGCGGAAAGGCGCGGGTGACCACGCGCTGGGGGATCAGGTTCTCGGACGTGTTGGAGCGTCCGCTGGACGCGTTGATCACGTCGAGCGCCGCCGACGGCTTCACGCCGGCCTTGGTGAGCGCGGCCAGCCCTTCCGCGGCCGACCAGATGTGCACCGCCAGCAGGGCGTTGTTTACCGCCTTTAGTGCATGTCCCGCCCCGACCGGGCCCACGAGGACGATCTTGCGGCCGAAGGCCTCGAGCACGGGGCGCGCGCGCGCGAACGTCGCGTCGTCACCGCCGCACATCACCGTCAGCGCCCCCGCCTCCGCCCCCGACACCCCGCCGCTCACCGGGGCATCGAGGAAGGCGATGTCGCGCGCGCCGAGTCGGGCCGCAATCCGCCGCGACGACGCCGGATCTCCCGACGTCGCGTCGATGAGCAGCGTCCCGTCGGCCATTCCTGCCAGCAGTCCGTCGGCGCCGTCGAGGAGCGCCTCGACCTCGCGTGAGGTGGGGAGACAGGTGATGACGACGGCCGCGCCGGCCGCCGCCGCCGC
>DAIESF010000170.1 GCA_027346425.1 Gemmatimonadota bacterium
CCGGCGGCGGCGGCCACCGCCCCCGTCTTCATCGCCCTGCAGTCGTCGGCGATCGCTGCCGAACTCGACGCCTTCGTCGCCAATCCGCGTCAACGGCGCTCCCTCGACGACGCTCTCGCGCGTGCCCGAACGATGCGGGGAATCGCCGGGATCGGCGACTTTCCGCCACTCGCCGATGTCGCCGACGCCATCGACCGCACGTCGAGGGGGCTGATGCCCGACGCCCCGCTTGCCGACACCGAGGTCGAACTCTTCCGCGCCGCCGCGGACGTGCTGCGTCGCACCTCGGTGCGCCTGCGCGAGGGGAGCGCGCCTCCGCCTGACGCTCCCGAGGTCGCGCGTTTTGCCCGTGCCGTCGCGGCGCTCCAGACGGCGACCCCATCGGGTGAGCCGATTGTCAGCATCGACGAACTCTTCTACGCCGACGCAGGGCCTCACGTCATCAGCCGTGCAGAGCCGGCCCCGGTCGCGCGGGTGCAACGCTTCCGCGATGAGGTGACGGCGCGCGCCGAGCACATCCGGCACCTCG
Organism: Gemmatimonadota bacterium; assembly: GCA_027346425.1. GTDB lineage: Bacteria > Gemmatimonadota > Gemmatimonadetes > Gemmatimonadales > Gemmatimonadaceae > SCN-70-22. The sequence continues at coordinate 530 of DAIESF010000170.1, forward strand.
TGCACGACGCCCGTCAGGTGCACGACCTGGCCGGCCGCGATCGGGCCGAGCGGGCGCTCAAGGATGCCCTGCTCGACCTCCAGGAGGTTGCCGCCTCGTTCGACGCGCATCAGGTCGCGGCCTTCTTCGGTGAGGCGGCCAGCGAGCCGTCGGTGCTGGTGCCGCCGCTCCTCGACGCCCTCGAGGCGGGGACGCTCCTCCTCCTCACCCCCAGCGAGAGCCTCGACGAAATCGAGCAGCGCCTCGCAGTCCTCGAGCGTGCCCGCCGCAACACCCCCATGTCTGCCCCGGTCGTGCCGGCGCCGGTGGTCCCCCCACCGCGCGTCGCCCCGCCTGCAGCTGCAACACCGGCGAATTCGGCACCCGTCGTCGCCCCGGCGTGGCAGTCGCCCCCGCTCCCGCACGACGCGCCGGCGACCCCCTCCGTACCCCCCGCCTTCACGCCCCCCGATTCCCGCGCCACGCCGGCCGCGCCGTCGCACCCGGGGAGCATTCGCCGGCCGCCGCCAACCCCGACCGGGCGCGAACTGCAGGACTTCCTGCAGGAAGGGATCGCCGGCTTCAGTACGCTCGACGATGAACCGTTGAGCGTTCCCGCTCGTCTGGATGGGGACGAAATCGTCTCCATCGAGTCGTTGCTGTACCGCGGACAGGACGCCATCAGGCGCGCAATCGAAGTGCGCGACGCGATGCGGGCCCGCGGGACCACCGACGACGCGACCCTTCAGGAGATCTTCGATCTCCTCGACCTCGCGCAGGCGGAGTAAGCACGGATGAAGATCGGTTGGCGCGGTGCGCTCGGTTTCGTGCTGAGCGCGGCATTGCTGGTTTGGACCATGCGCGAAGTCTCCTTCGCCCAGGTCTGGGACGTTCTCCGCCAGTCGAGCCTCCCGATGTTCGTGGTCTCGGCCCTGGTGGCAACAATCATCTTCCCGCTCCGCGCCCTGCGCTGGCGGGTGATCCTCGAGCCCGTAGCGGGAGACCTCTCCTTCGGCGCCCTCTGGCGCTCGACCGCAATCGGGATGATGGTCAACAACGTCGTTCCGGCGCGCGCGGGCGAACTCGCCCGCGCCTACGCCCTCACCCGCGAGGACAGGCGCGTCAGTTTTGCCGCCGCCTTCGCCTCGCTGGCCGTGGACCGCATCTTCGACGCGGTGACCGTCGTGCTCCTCCTGGTGGGGGCGATGTTCGTCTCCGCCTTCCCCGAGGGGACGACCATCAGCGGGCAGCCCATCAACCGGGTTGCGATCGTCTCCGCCGTGATCGCCGTCGGCGCGCTAGCTGCGCTGGTCGGCATGGCACTCTTCCCGTCGCTCGTCGTGCGCCTGTGGATCGGTGTGATGGGGCGTATCGCCCCCCGCTTCGTGGAGCGCGGACGACACCTGCTGGAGTCCTTCATGTCCGGGCTCGGGGCGCTTCGCTCGCCGACTCGCTTCGCCAAGGTGCTGGGGTGGGCCCTGGTCATGTGGCTCTGCAACGGCTTGGCCTTCTGGCTGGGCTTCCTGGCGGTCGGGATCCACGCCCCCTTCTCGGCGGCGATCTTCCTCATGGGAGTCATCGCCATCGGGGTCGCCCTCCCGTCGTCGCCCGGCTTCTTCGGCGTCTTCGAGGCGGCGGCGCTCGCCGGGCTCACGCTCTATCGAGTCCCCGGCGACCTCGCGGTGAGCTGGGCGTTAGGCTTCCACCTCCTGTCGTTCCTCCCCATCACCCTGATCGGCCTGTACTACTTTGGCCGCCTGGGGCTCAAGTTCCGTGAGTTGGGAGAGGCGTCGGGAGCCAAGGCTGGCGCCGCGGCCTGACGACGCCATGGCGAGCGTTCGCGTCGTCGCCCAAGCCAAGGTCAACCTCTTCCTGCGCGTGCTGGCACGCGAGGCGAGCGGCTACCATCAGCTGGAGACGCTCTTCTGCCGGCTGGCGCTCGGCGATGAGGTGCGTGTCCGAGTCACCGAAGACGGGCGTTCGCTCGACTGCGATGGACCGGCCGTTCCCGAGGGGGGACTGGGACCGGTGGAGCGCAACCTCGCGTGGCGTGCAGCGACGGCCTTCCTCGAGAAGACGGGGTGGTCCACCGGCTTCGCCATCGAGATCGAGAAGCGGATCCCGGTCGGCGGCGGGTTGGGGGGCGGGAGCGCCGATGCGGGAGGAGTGCTCCGTGCGCTCAACGCACTCGCCCCTGCCCCCCTCACCGACCACGCCCTCCTGCGGCTGGGAGCGACGCTCGGGGCCGACGTCCCCTTCTTGACGCAGGGCGATTCGCCACTGGCGCTCGCGTGGGGGCGAGGTGACCGACTCCTTGTGCTCCCGCCACTCCCGTCGCGCCCCTGCCTCCTGTTCACGTTTCCGTCGGGCGTTCCCACCGCCGATGCGTACCGTTGGTTGACCGAGGCGCCGGCCGCTGCACCGTCGGCCGCGGCCTACCGGCTCGCGGGATTGTCGAGTTGGCGCGATGTGGAAGTGATGGCCTACAACGAGTTCGAGCGCGTCGTTCTCCCGCGGCATGAGGTCCTGCGCGGCGTGGTGACCGGGCTCCGGCGCCCCGAGCTATCCGAGGCGTTCGACGTGGTGCTGATGAGCGGATCCGGTGCCACGGTCTTCGTCCTCCCGGCCTCCCACGCTCCCGACGCCGTGCGTGAGGAGCTGTACGTGGAGATCGGGATCGACCCATCGGTCGAGACGGCTACGCCGGTCGAGGTCCTGGAGACGTCGACGGCCGCCCACGTTGAGCCCGTGCGCGTCGACGACTAGCTTGAGGGGCTTTCTGGCCCTTCGTCCAATGGCAGGACATCAGACTTTGGATCTGAGAATGGTGGTTCGAATCCACCAGGGCCAATCGAGGACAAGAGTCGGCGTGACGAGCGAGGAGTGACGCGAGG
>DAIESF010000174.1 GCA_027346425.1 Gemmatimonadota bacterium
TCTACCTCGACGCGGTGCGCTGGACGCGCGAGCGGCTCGACCTGGCAACGTAGCGCACGGTCCAGTCGACCGCCCCGCCCGCCGTCGGCTGCAACCGGATCACGCGCATCCCGCCCTCCCGCCGGGTCGCCGCCACCGCCGCCCCGGCCGCGGTAGCCCCAGCGAATCGGACGCCTGCCGGCTCGGAGAGGTAGAGGAGGTACGGGTCACCGGCCACCGTCTGGCTCCGTCCCTCGAGGCGTCCGTCGCGCCAGCGCACCTGCGCGAGGTCGGGAGCGCCGCAGGTGACGTGACGGCTCGTGGCGATGACCTGCGGGTGCGGCAGGCGTGGTCGAATGCAGTAGGCCTGGGCGCGGATCGCGGTGTCGAGCGGTGCGAAGGAGAAGCCCAACTGCGTGCTGGGGATGAGGCGGTGGGTCCAGAATTCGAAGACGATGTGATCGGCGCGGTCGTCGAGACCCAGGTCGGCGAAGCGCACATCGCGTTGCTCCCCGCCGGTTCGGCCGAGGATCGACCAGCGCTCGAACGGGCGCACGACGTCGAGCTGGAAGAGGTACGTGACCGGGAGCTGGTCCGCATCGAGTGGGCGCGGCCCTGATCCGCTGACTTCCACGTCGGCGCGCCACAGCTGCGATGAGCGCGAGGGATCGAGGTCGAAGACCTGCTGCGGGAAGGTGGTGGGGACCGGCGCCGTCCGTCGGGCGACCTCGATGCGGGAGGTGCGGTAGACCTCCGCCTTGTCGGTCAGCATCAGGTGCGAGCCGGTGAGCGTGGTGGCCATCGCCGCCGCGTATGCATCGGGGGCGGAGACCTCGATGTGGTCGGGGTCGTTGCGCCAGACGACGTTGTTGAACGAGTTGTACTGGGCGAGGCCGCCGAAGCCGAAGCCGTCGTCGCCGATGCGCATCGCGTCGACGAGCCCGATCAACTCGGGGCGGGGGCCCCAGCAGGCGAGGATGAAGCGGTCGTGGCCGATGACCTCGCGGAGCCGCGTCATGAAGGCGCGCAGCTCGCCATCGCGCGTGGTATTGCGCCGCTCGAACCAAGCTGCATTGCTGTTGTAGCCTTCGTAGCGCAGGTGGCGCAGCGCGTCGACCTTGAAGTACCGGTAGCCCATGTCGCGGAACCCCGTGTACACCGGGGCGACCAGCGACTGGAAGGTGCGCGGGGCGTTGGCGTCCATTACCCACCCGACCCAGTTCCCGTACGCGGGCGCTCCCGACTCGGTGCGCACGAAGTACTCGGGGTGCGCGGCGCTCCACGCGCTGTCCTGGAAGCTGACGTTGGTCCAGATCCCCGGCAGAAGACCCCGCCCGGCGATGTAGCGGGCGAGGGAATCCATTCCCGACGGGAACTTCGCGTTCGGACGCAGCCAGTGGTCGACGATCCCGATCGGGAGCTGCTGGTACCCGTCGTCCAGCTGCAACCACCGATAGCCGAAGGGGGCGAGCCGCTCGGCCATCACGTCGGCGACGCGCTGCACGTCGCGTTCGGTGATGGCGTCGCGGTAGGCATACCACGACGTCCATCCGGCCGGGACGTCGCGCGGGAGGCGATACGTCCAGGGCTCGAAGTGCGCGAGTCCCCGGTGCCGCTGGTAGAAGCGCGGACGGAAGCGGAGCGCCACCTCGCCGCCGGTGGCCTCCAGCTCGACGCGCACCTGGTCGCCTCTCCGTTCGGCGGACGTGATGCGAACGGTCGCCGGCCAGTCCACCGAGAGGAGCCAGTCGCGCTGGCGATCGTAGACGGCGCGATTGAGGCGCGAGGTGCTGAGCCCGTCGCTGTGCCGCACGATGGCCAGCGAGCGCGGGATGGGCTCGGCCTGCACCGGGAAGGCCTCGTCGCTCCCAACGATGCTCAACCGCAGGCGAAGCGGCGCGTCGTCGAGCGCCGTCCACTTCAGCACCTGGGTGAGGCGTCCGTCACTGCTGTCCACCAGCGACACGAAGGCGACCCGGGGGCCAGCATCCGCGAAGGCGCCCTCGGCGATGGCGTGCCCGTCGTAGCGCAGCGTGATGCGTGCGCCGTCGCGCGCGAGCTCCGCAGGTGCAACCGGGGGGGCCGCGACGGGGAGGTGCTCCTGCGCCCCGGATGCGCCGGGAAGGATCGCGAGGATGGCGAGCGCCAGTTGGATGCGATGGCGCGCGGCGAACAGGGGACGGCGCATGGTGCGCGACTTCCGGCGACGGGGAGCGGCATATTGCCGCTGCCACCGCAGAGCGTCAACCAGTAATCCAGAGACCGCAGCGCTGGGCGGTTGTCCGCGCCTGCCTGACGAGGGGGTCGCCGTCAGGAACTCTGGCGGACGCTCCCTTCGAGCCGTTCCCGCAGTGCATCGACCGACGGGGCGTCGGGGGGGGAGACGAACGGGAGGAGGATCGAGATGCGGCGGTTGGACGGGTTGAGCGGCTCGGTCGGATAGCGCAGCTGCTTGTCGGCGAGCCCGGTGACCTCGACAATGCGCTCGGCGGCGAGGCCGTACTCCTCGAGGATGCGCCGGGCGGCATTGGCACGATCGGCCGAGAGCTCCCAGTTGGTGTAGCCGCGTGTGGCGTAGCGGGCCGCATCGGTGTGCCCTTCGATCACGACGGGATTCTCGAGCGACGTCAGTTCGGCGGCGATGGCCTGGAGGGCGACGTGCCCTTGCTCGGTCATGACCGCCGAGGCGATGGGGAAGAAGGTGTCGCCCTTGTCGTTCTCGATGAGCTCGATGCGGAGCCCTTCGCGCGTCATGGTGACCTCGACCTTCGCGCGCAACTTGCCGATGGACGCGATGGAATCGACCCGCGTGCGGAGCTGGTGCATGACCGCCTCGAAGCGCTTGGCTTGCAGCTGCCGGGCAGCGATCTGCACCGCCTCGCGCTTGATGGTGGCCGGGGAGCTTCCCGAGGCGAGGGGGCTCGAGCCTGACGAGTACCCCCGCTTGAAGCCGACGGGGCTGGAGAAATAGCCCTCGATCGCCTTCTTGGTCTGTTCGTCCATCCCGAGGATCCACATCACCATGAAGAAGGCCATCATCGCCGTGACAAAGTCGGCGTACGCCACCTTCCACGAGCCGCCGTGGTGTCCGTGGCTCGCCTTCTTGATCTTCTTGACGATGACGACCTTCCCTCCGCCCTTGGCCATGTCAGGCCGCCTTCTTCCGGGTGAGGGTCTCGAGTTCGCCGAAGCTGGGGCGGTCGGCCGGTTCGATGTTGCGTCGCGCGAACTCGACGCACGTCATGGGAGCGTCACCGCGCGCGAACGACAGGAGGGCGGTGCGGATGCACGACATGTACTGCGCCTCGCCGCGCTGCCGGACTTCGATGGCCTTGGCGAAGGGGCCGATCATCCCGTAGGAGAGGAGGATGCCGAGGAAGGTGCCGACGAGAGCAGCGGCGACCTTCTCGCCGATCTCCGACGCGGCCCCCCCGATGGAACCCATGGTGATGACCACCCCGAGCACCGCCGCCACGATCCCGAAGCCAGGCATTGCGTCGCTGACTGTCGTGATGGCGGTCGGCACCTGGTGCTCTTCCTCGTGCATGCGCTCGAGGTCGAGATCGAGGATGTCGGCGAGGTGATGGTCCTCGACTGCCCCCGTCAGCAGCACCTTGAGCGTGTCGCAGAGAAAGACGACGGCGTGATGGTGGTGCGAGAAGGCCGGGTACTTGGCGAAGATCGAGCTCTTTTCCGGTTCCTCGATGTGGGGCTCGAGGGCGATGAGGCCGTCCTTGCGCGCGGTCTGGAAGACTTCGTAGAGCACCTGCAGGAGCTCGCCGTACGAGGTCTTGTTGAAGGGGTTGGGCTTGAGGAGTCCCATGGCCGCGGCGACCGACGCCTTCAGGACGGCCGGAGGGTTGGCCATGATGAACGAGCCGAGCCCCGCTCCTCCGATGATGATGAACTCGGTGGGTTGCCAGAGCACCCCCAGCTTCCCGTGGTGCATGGTATAGCCGGCGATGACGCTGCCGAGGACGACGACGAGGCCGATGATCTGGAACACGCGGTAGTGGCGGCTTGGGGTTACTCGTTCCGGATCGCGACGCCGCCCACGAGGGCGGCGGCCTCGGCGCCCACGTGGGCGCGTCGGTTCTCGTCGGCGATCTGGGCGACGATCTCCTCGCGCACGATGCTCACATGCGGCGGGGCCTCGATGCCGAGTCGCACGCCGCGCTTGTCGGAGGCGAGGACGACGATGCGAATGCCCCCCTCGATCACGATGGCGTCGCCGGCGCGCCGGGAAAGGATGAGCATCGCGTCATACCATGTTGAGGACGGCCTGCGCCATCTCGTCGACGGCCTTCACGATCCGCGTCGCCGCGGCGTAGGCCTGTTGGTGCCGCAGCATGAGGGCCAGCTCTTCGTCGATCGAGACACCGGCCACCGAGGAACGGCGGTTTTCCGCCTGGGTCGCGAGCGTATCGTGCATGGTGAGCTGGCTCTTGGCGTCGGCGGCCTGCACGCCGACGTTGGTCACCGTCAGCCCGAAGTGGTCGCCATACGACTCGCCCGCGGCAAAGCCGACCTGGGTGGCGAAGTTGGCGCCCATGCGCGCCTGCAGCGCCGCCATCCCCGCATCGTCGCGGAGCGCGCCGATGGCGAGGGCGATGGTGTTGTTGCCGGGGCCGTTCTGGACGTCGCCCGACGCGATCACGGCGGCATTCGCGGTCACCTCCGCCGAGAGACGGATCGTCCCGGCGCCGGTGAAGTTGGCGTCGAAGAAGTTCACACGCGAGCCGGTGGGGCCGTTGGCCGGGACCCAGTTGGCGCCGCCTAACGCATCGCCGGCCGCCGTCCACCCGGCGGCGTGGTACTCGTTGACCCCGTTCACGATGCCGCGCGCCAGCGTGTCGAGGCGCCCGCGCGTGGCTGGGATGTCGGTGTTCAGGAAGTCGACCATCTGCCCCAGCTCGCCGCCGATTCCCATGACGGGATCGGGGTCGCCGGCAAAGCCGACGCTGAGCGTGGCCCCCGCCTGCACCTCGAGCGTGCGGGCGTTGCTGCTGTCGACGAGCATCATCGTTCCGAGATAGACGCCCATCGTGCCGTCGTGCTGCATCTCGACGCGCACCCCCGCGATCTTCGCGAGCTGGTCGGCGATGCGGTCGCGGGCGTCGCGCAGGTCGGGGGCCTGCTGCCCCGTGACTTCGGCGGAGGTCACCTGCTTGTTGAGCGCCGCTGCCTGGGAGGCGAGGGCGTTCACTTCCGACACGACCCCCGACACGCGAGTGCGCGTGCGGTTGGCGAGGTCGTCGATGCGGTTGGCATAGGAGTTCAGCGTGTACATCACCTGCTGCCCGCGCTGTCGCACGACGCTCTGCGCCGCGGCGTTACCCGGGTTGTTGGCCAGGTCGCTCCACGAGTTCCAGAACTGGTCGAGGGTGCTCCCGAGGCCGGTCTCGGTGGGTTCGCCGATCACCTGCTCGATCTCACCCAGGAGGTCGGAGCGCATGTTGTAGGCGCCACGGCTCCCCGCCTCGCGGCGGTACGAGGCATCGAGGAGCTGGTCACGCATGCGGGTCACGCCACGAACGTCGACACCGGTCCCGACGCTGTATTGCGGAAAGCGCTGCGGCGCCGCGGTCACGAGCTCGGCGCGCTGGCGCGAGTACCCCTCGATCTCGGCGTTCGCGAT
>DAIESF010000198.1 GCA_027346425.1 Gemmatimonadota bacterium
GCGCCGACGCGGGGGGCGATAGCACCGCGGTGGGAGACGAGACGGGACGATGACACGCGGACGCGAATGGCTCGGGCGCGGGGTGTCGGCGGCGCTCGAGGCGGCGCGGCACCTGCGGGCCGGGACGCGTGAGGTCGCGGCGCACTACTCCGCCGGGATCCGCTTTCGTGCCACAGCGCAAGGGTGGGACGCCGCGCGCCGCGAGGAGCACGTGCTCCGTCAGCTGCACGTCGCTGTGCGGCGCGCAGCCAGGGAGGCTCCCTTCTTCGCCGAGCGCTTTCGCGCCGCCGGGTTCGACCCGTCGCGCGATTTCTCGTTCGACGCCTTCGCGCGGCTCCCGGTGCTCGAACGCCCCGAAATCGCCGCGCACACCGAAGCGATGCTGGCGACCGCGGTCGCCCCGGCGCAGCGGAAACTCGATGGCACGGGGGGATCGACGGGGGTGCCGCTGCAGTATTGGAGCGGCCCCGAGGAGCGCGGGTGGCGCCTGAGCGGCCAGGACTACTTCATGGAATCGCTGGGGATCTCGCGCGGAGCGAGCGTGGCCTTCCTGTGGGGTCACCACATCGACCAGCGCGAGCGCACGCACTGGAAGGAGCGGCTACGTGACTCGGTGACCAACCGCCGCTTCTATGACTGCTTCCGCCTCTCGCCGGCCGTGCTGCTCGACTACCATCGCGACATGACGGCCTTCGCCCCGTCGGCACTGGTGGCGTACGCCAGCGCCCTCGACGCGCTGGCGACGACGTTGCTGGAACGCGGGCTGCGGGCAACCTACCCGTCGACGCGCATCGTGACCGGCGCCGAGAAGCTGTGGCCGCAGCAACGCGCGCGGGTGGAGGCGGCCTTCGCCGCACCGGTGCACGAGCGTTACGGGAGCCGTGACGTCGGCTTCATCGCGGGGCAGTACGACGGGAGTTCAGCCGGTGCGCTCGAGGTCGACTGGGCCAACCTGCTCATCGAGCCTGAGACATCCGACGAGCAGTCGGCGATCCTCGTGACCAAGCTGCATGCCGACGCGATGCCGATGATCCGCTACCGGGTGGGCGACCTGGCGCGCTTTCCGGTGGGGAGCCGCCCGGGGACGCCGGTCTTCGCCCTCTCCGAGGTCGTGGGGCGTCAGCTCGACGGATTGCACCTGCCGGATGGACGCTGGGTGCACGGGGTGGGGATCCCGCACCTCATGAAGTAGCAGCCGCTGCGCGAGTTCCAGATCCGGCAGAACGCCGACTACTCCATCGACGTCCTCGTCGTTCCAGGTGAGCGTTTCAGCGACGCGACGGGGGAGGAGATTTTGCGGATCCTGCGGGAGAACCTGCCGGGCCTCCCCATCCAGCTGCAACGAGTGGCCGAGATCGCGCGCTCCGGGGCCAGCAAGTGGCGCCCGGTCATCACTCATGTGCGCCGCGATGCGACCGCGACGGCGACGAAGGAGCCGACGTGAGCACTCGTGAACTGGTGGCGCTTACGCGCGTCGCCCCCGCCACTTACGACGCCGCGCGGATCCGCGAGGCGGTGCGCGAGACCGCGCGCCAGCTGGGATGGACCGGTGGCACCGCCGGCGAGTCGGCCTTCTCCCGGCTCATCCCCGCTGGGGCACGGGTGCTGGTGAAGCCAAACCTCGTCTTGCATCGCAACCACGGGCCGTGGGGAATCGAGCCGCTCTTCACCAACGCCGCGATCATCCAGGCGGTCGTCGAGGAACTGCTGGCCACGGGGGCCTCGCAGGTGATCGTCGGCGACGCCCCGCTGCAGGAATGCGATTTCGACCAGTTGGTGCACAACAGCGGGATGGACCGGTGGGCCCCCGCGCTGGCGGCGCGCGACCCGCGCTTTCACGGGCCGCGCGACTATCGCCGCACCAAGACGCAGTTCGACGGGGGGCTGCGCATCGAGCGCGAGGGACTCCTCCCGGTCGATCGCTTCGTCCTGTTCGACCTGGCCGGGGAGAGCCTCCTCGAACCGATCTCGCGCGACGGCGACTTCCGGGTGACGCAGTACCCGCCGGCCGAACTTGCGCGAACGCACGCTCCGGGGCGCCACCAGTTTCTCGTGGCCCGCGACATCATCGAGGCCGACGTCGTCATCAACCTCCCCAAGCTCAAGACGCACAAGAAGGCGGGGGTGACGAACGCGCTGAAGAACCTGATCGGGATCAACGGCAACAAGGAGTTCCTCCCGCACCACCGCCTCGGCGGCTCGGCCAACGGGGGGGACTGCTATCCGGGGGGCGATCCGGTCAAGCGTGCCCTCGAGTTCGTGTACGACCGGGCGAACTCGACGCGTTCCATCATGGCGCGGCGCATGTTGCGGGTGGGGACACGGGCCCTGCACCGCATGCTGCACGCGCAGGGGGACGAGCTCGGTGTGGAGGGGTCATGGTCGGGGAACGACACCATCTGGCGCACCTGCCTCGACCTCAATCGGATCCTGCTGTACGGGAAGGCGGACGCCTCCATCGCCGACACCCGCCAGCGCACCGTCGTGCACCTGGTCGACGCGGTGGTCGCCGGACATGGCGACGGGCCGCTCCGCGCGGAGCCGCTCCCGCTCGGCTTGCTGCTGGCGGGGGAGAATGCGGCCGCGGTGGACCTCGTGGGGGCGCGACTCCTCGGCTACGCCCCCGAGCGCATCCCGATTGTCGCCCACGCCTTCGACCGCTTTCGCTGGCCGCTCACCGACTTCGCCCCCGGCGACGTGAGGGTGAGCGGCGCCTTCGGCGACGGTCCGGCCGCCGAGCGAATCCATGCCGACTTCGGCGACACCAAGATGCACTGGCCCGCAGGGTGGCGCGATGCAGTCGCCGACTCGCCGGCCAGCGCAAGCGCCTGACGAGGCGCGCCCACAACGCACGAGGCGCCGCTGCGGACATCGCAGCGGCGCCTCGTTGCATGTGGGGGTGCGGCGATCAGGGGACGATCACCCCGGCCGTTGCCGCGTTCACGGTGTTCGGATTGGCACCGCGCCCGGTGGCCATCGCGGTGGCCAGGTCGGCGGCGAAGATCCCGTTGGGATAGCCCGTCCGCGCGGCCCCGATCATCGTGTAGTTCTTCCAGACGACCGTTCCGGCCAGGTTCTGCAGCCCCGCCTCGCCCGTTCCGTACTTGCTGGTGAACAGCCCGTACTGCCCGTGCGTCGCGATGTTGTTGTCCCAGTACACGTTGGTCGCCGACGGGTAGACATCGATGTAGAAGAACTGCTTGATGGCGCCAGTCGAACTCATCGTGTTATTCCTGACGGTGAGATCCTTCAGGTTCTGGAGCAGCTGGATGAATTTGGCCTCACCCGTGTAGACCCCCACGTTGATGTTCTCGATCACGTTCCCCTCGAGCAGGACGCGCGTGAGGAGCTCGCCGACCGGATAGGGGTTGCTCCCTTCCTTGCCGCTCAGGTTGAAGCCGGAGCCGGCGTTGCGGATGATGTTGTTGCGGAAGGTGATGTCGCGCGATGCGCACCAGGTGCAACTCCCTGACTGGTTGGCACTCTTCAGGATGAAGGCCCACCCGATCTGGGCGTCGGCCCACGAGCCGTCGAAGACGTTCCCTTCGGCCAGGAGGCGCTGCACGTTCTTGGTCTCCAGGAGGTTCTTCTTCGTCCAGACCCCCTTCCAGCTGGCGGGCGTGTACACGTAGTTGCGGCGCAGTTCGATGTCGCTCGGGATCAGGTTGGCGATCGCCGGGTCGGCCCCGCCGAACATGATGTTCTCACCGGCGCCGGCGAGGGTGTTGTTGACGATCTTGAACGGCCCCGGTCCGTTCCAGCCGGCGATGGCCTGGCTATCGTAGCCCTTGCCATGGCACTCGTGGAGGTAGGAGTCGGTGATCTGGGTGCGCGCCGAGTTGATACCGACGCAGCGCGACGTTTGGGTCGTGGGCGTGGCGTGCACGTACGTGCGATCGAGGACCAGATCGCTGGGCACGAGGGAGAGCGAGTTCTGCGCCCCGCTGCCATCGCCCAGGTTCACGAGCCCGTAGTTCGTGGTGATGCCCGCCGCGATGCTGATCTCGATGCCGCTGATCCACCAGCCGCTGGCGCTGGCTGCCGTCTTGAGGGCGGGCGCCGCGCTGTTGGTGATGAGCTTCGGCATGAGTGAGGCGCTGGCCGGCGTCACCCGCGTCCCTTGCGGCGGGAGCTGCGCCGACTTGTCAGAACGGATGAGGATCCACCCGTTCGCGGCCGTCCCGGACTTGGCCGGGAGGATGAACGTGCCGGTGAACGTGGCTCCTGCCGCGATGACGATCTCGTCTCCGCGCTGGGCGTTGTTGAGAACCCCCTGCAGGTTGTCACCCGCATTGACTAACCACGTCTTGCCGGTCACCGCCGGGTACGAGAAGTTGAGCAGCGTCGGGAGCGCCGGGAGGGCCACCGTGGACGACGAGGTGGTCGTCGACGAGACCGTCAGCGACGCCGTCCCCTGCACACCGCCGATGGTCGCGGCGATCGTCGCCGTCCCTGCGGCCACCCCGGTGGCGGTGGTGGTCGCCCCCGTCCCGCCAGACAGCGTGGCGGCGCCAGCACCACTCGTCACCGCCCAGGTGACCGACAACCCGCTCACCACCGCACCGGCCCCATCGCGGGCCACGGCAGTTGCCTGCGACGTCGCACCGGCGGTGATGCTCGCCGGGGAAAGCGACACCTGCACCGACTTCACGACGACCGCGGCGGTCGCCACCGAGAGAGACGCGCCCCCGATCTTTCCTTCGCTCTGGGCGGAGATCGTGGCGCTTCCCGCGCCGACCGTGCTCACCGCGCCGCTCTGGTTCACGGTGGCGACGGCCGTGTTCGACGAACTCCAGGCGATCGTGCGCCCAGTGAGGATGTTGCCCGAGGCATCGCGCAGGGTCGCTGTTGCCTGCGTCCCCTGGCCGACGGTCAGCGCGTTGGAGTTGAGCGAGACGGAGACCGTGGCGACCGGCGCCGTGACCGTGCTCGGGGCCGTGACCGTGAACGTCACCGCGCTGCTCTTTCCTTCGCTCGTGGCGGTGATCGTCGCCGTTCCGCTCCCGACGGCGTAGACCGTGCCGGAGGCCGAAAGGGTGGCCACCTGCGTGTTCGACGATGTGAACGAGATCGTGCGACCGGTGAGCACGGTCCCCGTGGAATCGCGCAGTTCGACCGACAGCTTGGCCGAGTCGCCCACCACCAGCGACGTCTGTGTCGCCGAGAGCACGACGGTCGCGACGGCGAGGTTCGTCGGCTGCACGGTCACGCTGGCAAGGCCATCGTGACCATCGACCGTTGCGGTGATGGCGGTCGAACCGGCGCTGAGTCCCTGTACGCGGCCGTCCCCGTTCACGGTCGCCGTCGCCGCGTCGCGGCTGGCGAAGGTGACGGCGGGAGAGAGAATCTCGACGCCGTTGGCGTCGTAGGCTCGGGCCTTGGCGGTCGTCGCCTGCCCCACGGCGATCACCGAGGAATTCAGCGTGACGCTGACCGTCGCGACCTGCGGTTGAGGTGGCGAGGTCACCGTGATGGTCGCCTTGGCCGAGTTGCCCTCAACGGTCGCGGTGATGTCGGCCGAACCCGGGGCGACCCCCTGCACCATACCCGACGCTGTCACCGTTGCGATTGCAGCCGCAGATGTAGTCCAGGAGACCGGCCGATTGGAGAGAATGTTGCCCTGCGCGTCACGGGCGGTCGCCACCAATGTGACCGTCACCCCCTGCTCCACGCTCGCGGTGGTCGGGGAGAGCGTAACGCTGGCGACGGGAACGTTCTGGACGGTCACCGCGGAGGTACCGGCAACCGCGCCCGTGGTCGCGCGAACGGTCGCCGATCCGGTCGACACCCCCGTCACCACGCCCAATCCATTGACCGATGCAACCGTCGAGGCGCTGCTGCTCCACGTGATGGTCCGTCCGGTGATCAGGTTGCCGAACTGGTCGCGTACCTCGGCGCTGAGCTGGGCGGAGCCACCGGAGAGTACCTGCGCCGATGACGGAATGATGGTGAGCGAGTACGGCTCGGAGGTTACGACGGTGATCTTCTGGCTGGCGATCTTGCCGTCGCAGATGACGGAGATGGTCGTCTGGCCGGCGACGTATCCGGCGATGACCCCACTGTTATTGATGGTCGCAACTGACGGATTCGACGACTGCCAGGCGAGCGGACGTCCCGTTAACGGGTTGCCGTTCGCGTCGAGCGGAGTGGCGGCGGCCTGCATCGTGCGCCCGGTACCCAGCGAGTCGTTCGGGAGGGCGAGGGTGACCGAGCTTGCCGCCTCACCGGAGACGTTCACGGCGGCAGTGGCGCTCTTTTTCCCGTTGCGCGCGGTGATGATGACGCCACCCTTGCCCGTCGCGGTCACCAGGCCGTCGGCGGAGATCGTAGCGACGGCGGGATTCGACGAGGTCCAGCTGACCTCTCCCTTTGTCAGGCGCCCGCGACTGTCGCGCAATTCGGCGGTGAGCTGCGCCTTGCCGCCCACGAGGAGGGAGACGTTGCTGGGGACGATCGCGATGGAAGCGACCGGGGCCGAGGAGATCCGCACCGAGGCAAGGGCGGTCGTTCCGTTCACTTCTGCCGAGACCAGCAGTTCACCGGGGGCGAGGGTCGTGATGGTCCCGTCGCCGACGACCTGCGCCGCGCTCGAGTCGGACACCCCCCAGGTGACCTGCGAAACCGCGGTGGCGGCGCCACTGGGTCCGACGATCGTCGCCTGGAATTCCAGTGTATCGCCTAACGTGGCAGCCACCGCGCTGGGGGATACCTGGAGCGCGATGCTGGGGAGGGTCACGACGAGGGTCGCCGTGTCGGCGCTGGTCCCTGCCGTGGCGACGATCGTCGCGACGCCTCGCGCCAGCGCGGTCACCGTTCCGTTGCTCACGCTGGCGATGGCCGGGGTGAGCGACGTGAACTGGACCGGGACGCTGCGAGGGAGGCCCGAGGTCGTGGTCACGCTCGCGCTGATGGTCTTCGATGCGCCGATCAGCAGCGTGTCGTATTTCGGCGAAATCGTGACGACCAGTCGCTCCACCGGCGGGGCGGGCGGAGTCGAGACGCCGCCGGCGTCGGAGCCGGAACAGGCGCTGGCCAGCCAGGCGGTGGCGAGGAGCGAGCAGAGCCTAACGATCGTCGAACTGCGGACCATGGTGCCTCCAACTGCATGAACGTTCGGCGGCTCGACTGGCATGGCGCGCTGTGGGCGCGCGGTAGCCTCGTAGCTTTGCGTCGCCGCGTTTCCGCGGGTTTGCCTTTGTCGCGTCTCCTGGTGGAGGCGCTAAGAGGGCCGTGAGGGAGCAAACGCCTGCGTTGCCCCGTGTACTCGACGAGCTTCCGGAAGTGGCGTAACTCGTTCTTTCCGTTTGAGTTAGCCAATACTCCACATGGAGACGCACGTCACAACCGGGGCGTGAAATGCGATCCAGAACACGTGTCGCGAAGCGCACTGGTCGTTGCACATTGCGTCGTTCGTGATGCACCGCACCGGCGACCCGTGCGGCGCTTTGTCGGGGACTCGAATGGGAGACTCGTTAGGTTCCGCATGCGACGAGGGGCGCCCCGCATGGGGGCGCCCCTCGCGCCAAGCGGCGACGGTCGTCCTCAGGACATCATGGAATCACGACGCCCGCGGTGGCTGCGGCCACACCGGATGCCGACGCCCCCACCCCCGCGGGAATCGCGGCGATGGACGAGACGAAAGTGGACGTCGGATAGCCGGACTTGGACGCACCGACGAAGACCATCCCCTTGTAGGACATCGTGCCGTAAATGTTCTTCAGCGATGCCTCGCCGGGGCCGGTGTTGGAGGCGAACAGCCCGTACGTACCGTACGACGCGGCGTTGTTGGACATCTCCATGTTCGTCGCGCCGGGAATCGTGCCGATCGCCAGCACCGACGAGAAGGATCCGGTCGAGAAGAAGCTGTTGTTGCGCATGGTGAGATCCTTCAGGTTGTTCACCACCTGCACGATCTTCTTGTCGCCCGTGTAGATCCCCACGTTGATGTTCTCGACGAGGTTCTGCTCGAGCCAGACGCGTGTGAGGAGCTCGCCGACGGGATACGGGTTGCTCCCTTCGCGCGCGGCAAGGTTGAGTCCCGCTCCGGCATTCCGGATGATGTTGTTCCGGAACTCCCAGTCGCGCGTGGCGCACCA
>DAIESF010000208.1 GCA_027346425.1 Gemmatimonadota bacterium
GCCGTCTCCGCCTGCAGCCCTCGCGTCATGAAGACCTGCGCCAACTGGGTGGCGGCCCCGACGCCGAGCAGGAGGAGCCATTCGGCGGACGTCGGCAACAGCCAGTTTGTCGTGGCGAACGGGATGGCGATGGGGAAGGTGACGAGCGGGAGATAGAAGACGACGACGCTGGGGTGCTCGCTCGTCCCCATCTTGCGTACCGCAGCGTAGGCGGCGCCGCTGCACACGGCCCCGAAGAGCGCGATCGCGACGTCGCGTGACGCGTAGGTGGACGCCGCGCTCCCGAACAGGAAGCCGGGGCGAGTAATGAGGATCACGCCGATCATCGCCGCCGCCAGGCACAACATCTCGCCGGCGCGCACGCGCTCCCCCACCCACAGCGCCGCCAGGACCGTGGCGAAGATGGGGTTGGTGTACTGGATGAGCGTCGCGTCGCCTAACGGGAGATGGACCAGCGACCAGTAGAAGCAGTTGATCCCGATCGCACCGAGCGAGCCGCGCACGAGGAGGAGTCGCCGGTTGTGCCCCCAGATACTCGGGAGCCCCGCCTGACGCACCGCCCACCAGCTCATGGCCAGCGTCAGCGCCGCCCGCACGAGGACGATTTGCGACGACGGGAGGCGCCGCCCCGCCAGCTTCACGAAGAGCCCCATTACCGCAAACCACCATGCCCCGATCGCCATGGCCCGGATGCCGGGAGAGATCAGGGCGCGAGACGACAGTGCGGGCGTGGAGGCAGGAGCGGGCATGTGCGCCCGAAGCTAAGCGTCGGGGCGCGGAATCGGGTGAGCGGCGGTCATCATGCGCGTCGCGGGACGGAAGATGAGGGCGGCCTCAGAGAGCGAGCGCGGGTCGCCGATCAGGACCACTTCATCGCCATCCTCGATCTCGATCTCCGCGACCGGCTTGAAGATCCCCGCGCCGTGGCGAATCACGGCGGCGACGATCGCTCCGGTGCGGGTGCGCAGCTTGAGGTCGCGCGCGGTGCGACCAATGGCCTCGCCGCCGACGCGGGCCACGACCACCTCGAGGTCGAGGCGTGCGCCGATGCGCGAGAGCACTTCATCCATCGGCGAGATCGTCGCCCCGCGTTCGCGCAGCACCTCGTAGTGGTCGCGCCGCGCCTCATCGGCGGCGTCGCGGATGCGCGAGGCCGGGACATCGTAGCGGCGCAGCACGCGGGCGAAGATCTCCAGCGACGTTTCGAACTCCTCCGGCACCACTTCGTTTGCCCCGAGATTCTGCAACTCGGCGATCTCGGCGACGTACCGCGTGCGGGTGACGATGTGCACGTCGGGGGCGTGGTGCCGCGCGACCACGACACCGCGCCGCTCCTCGGCAATGGATGCAATGGCAAAGACGATCACCCGGGCACGCTTGAGCCCCACCCGCTCCAGCACCTCGGCGCGCGTCCCGTCGCCGAAGAAGATCGGTTCGCGATTGAGACGCGCCTGGCGCACCAGTGCGCCG
Organism: Gemmatimonadota bacterium; assembly: GCA_027346425.1. GTDB lineage: Bacteria > Gemmatimonadota > Gemmatimonadetes > Gemmatimonadales > Gemmatimonadaceae > SCN-70-22. The sequence goes on from DAIESF010000208.1 coordinate 1,471, forward strand.
TTGGAGTCGAGGATGACGTACGGCACCTTGGCGCGCCGCAGCGCCCGCGCCAGGTTGCGCCCATTGAGCCCATAGCCGACGATGATCACGTGATCGGTCACCGGCCCCGCGGCGTGCACTTCGCGGGTGGCGAACTCCATCGTCGGCATGGCGCGGAGCGAGAAGACCCGGTCGGCCAGCTCGGGAGCGGCGGCCACGGCGAACGGCGCCACGAGCATGGTGACGATCGCCGCGCCGAGGAAGAGCTGGTAGCGGTCCTGGGGGAGGATGCCTAACGCCACGGCGCTGCTGGCCAGGATGAAGGAGAACTCCCCCACCTGCGCCAGCCCGATCCCCGCCACGAACCCCACCCGCTGCGAGCGCCGCACCAGCCGCACCACCCCCCATCCCAGCAGCGATTTGAGGACGATGATCCCCGCGGCGAGGCCGAAGACTGCCGCCGCGTGCGTCGCGACATAGCGCAGGTCGAGGAGCATCCCTACCGAGATGAAGAAGATCCCGCTGAAGGTGTCGCGAAACGGGAGAATGTCGGAGAGCGCCTGCAACCCGAACTCGGACTCGGCAATGATCAACCCGGCCAGGAAGGCGCCTAACGCCAACGACAGTCCGAACGACGAGGTGACGTACGCCGCCCCCAGCCCGATGGCCACTACCACCAGCGTGAAGATCTCCTGGTTCCGCATCTCGGCGATGCGTGCCAGGAGGCGCGGGACCAGCCATTGCCCGACCACGAGCATCGTCGTCGTCACGGCAATGGCGATCGCGGTGTTCCTGACGATGTCCGCCACCGCCTCCCCAGTCCCGGCGAGGAGCGGGAGGAAGAGCATGAGGGGGACGACGCACAGGTCCTGAAACAGGAGAATGGCGACGACCACTCGCCCGTACACCGAATCGAGCTCACCCCGATCGGCATACACCTTGAGGATGATGGCGGTGGAGGAGAGGGCGATCAGCGCGCCGAAGAGCGCCCCCTGCCGCCAGTCCTCCCCCATGGCGAGCATCACCACCGTCACCGCCGCCATCGTCCCCATCACCTGCATCGCCCCGCCCCGCATCACCAGCTTCCCCATTTTCACGATACGGGAGAGCGAAAGCTCCAGCCCGACCGCGAAGAGAAGAAGGACGACCCCGATCTCGGCCAGC
>DAIESF010000211.1 GCA_027346425.1 Gemmatimonadota bacterium
GGAGGAGGAGGGGTTCGGCCGGGTTGATGAAGCGATCGTCCGAATCGAGGTCCACGACGCGGAAGGCGCGCGTCTCGCGAACGCCGACCGAGTCGGTCACCACCCGAGGTGCCCGGGCACCTGACGGGTCGACCTCCCAGACGTCATAGCGAGAATAGACGAGGAGGGTGCGGTCATCGCGCGTCCACCCGGCGAGGCCGTAGGGCTCGGGGGTGCTCGGCGAGTCCCACAGCTCGTCGTCGAAACGCACGCCGCGGATCCCGCCGGTGAGGTCGATCGTGCGTCCGGTGGCCACCTGATAGGCGCTCCATCGCCCGTCGCCGAACCAGGTGACGTACCTGGCCCCGGGCGAGAGTTGTGCGTCGAACTCGCTGCGACGGGCGACGGGCGTGATCTTCCCGCTCCCGATGTCGATCACATACGCGTCACTCCCCCCCTCACCCCACATCGACTCGATGGCATAGGGAACGGTCGTGGTCACCAGCGCCACCCGCCCGTCATCCGAGACTTGCACCTTCGGCATCGTGTCGTTGGCCAGTCGCAGCAGCCGCTTCGTGCGCGGGACATACACCGTCGTCCACGCCCGGTCGCGGTCGCGATTGGCTTCCAGCTTCTGCTGTGGTTGCAGCCGGCGGTCCTTCCAGTTCCACAGGTCGAAGACCGCCTTGTCGGCGAGCGAGTCGGTGGGAATGGAGTCGGGGACCGGCGCCGCCAGTCCAAAGGTGAGCGCCGTGCCGTCACGGGTGAACGCGACCGGCGCCTTGTCGCTGGGGCTGAGCCCGTCGACCGCGCCCGGCGCGGCGGCGAGGGTCGGCGTGGGCGCGCGGACCAGGGCGTAGTAAAGCGAATGCCGCGGCTTGGGTGAGGCGTAGTCGTCGCGATTGGCGACGAAGGCCAGCTGCGTCCCGGCGCGGTCCAGCGCGAGCTGCTTGTAGTCCCCTTCCCCCGCCATCACCGTGGCCGTCTGCTGTGTGGCCAGAGTGCGGAGGTACACGCCATCCGACTGCGGGGTGCGGGACGAGACGGTGTAGGCGACGTAGCGCCCGCTATCGTCCACCACGTAGCTCGTGACGTCGGCCACCCTCGCCTCGCTCCCGTCGGAGAGGTCGCGGATGACCAGCGTGGCGCCATACTCCTTGCGTCTGGCGGGCGCGCCCGGGGCGCCACCCGCCGGCGCTCCGGCGCGCGCCGCCGAGTCGCGCGGCGCCTCGTCAGGCTCCAACAGGTACGCCAGGACGCGCCCCGACTCGCGCGACAGGCGGTACGACCGCACGCGCGGGACCGTCAGCACGCCGCTCCCGTCCAGTGGCACCACCGACAGGCTCGCCTTCGGCTGCCGCGCCGCGGGGAGCTTGTCGCGGCGGGCCTGGTCGAACTGCGCCTTGGGAGCGTAGCCGAGGAAGACAGCATAACGAGAGTCGGCGGTGAACTGCGGCGGCGGGGCGACAAACGGGGAGTCGACCGTCACCGTCACCTGCGGGCGGCCGGTCCAGCCGCGCGGAAGGCGCCGTTCGGTGCTGCCGCTGGTCGCGCGCAGGACCACATCGCCATCGCCGACGACCGGGGTGAGGGTGTACATCGCCCAGCGACCGTCGGGGGAGAGGACGGCCCCCTGGATCTGGCGCCAGCTGTCGTAGGTGTCCTGCGTGAGCACCTTGTGCCCCTGCGCGCCGGCGACCGTGCCGGCGCCAACCGAAAGCCATGCCGTCGCGGCCACGACGGCCACCCGGGTGCAGCGTTGCATCAACGGACTCCTGATTGAGGATCGGTGGATCGAGGGTCTACCTCGCGCGACGACCACCGCGCACCTTTCGGGGAGTGCGCCCCAGGGGCGTGGCCAGCAGACGGGGGGACCCATGCTACTCAAGCGATTCTACCACGAGGGGCTCGCACAGGCGAGTTACCTCGTTGGCTGCCAGGCAACCGGCGAGGCGCTCGTGGTCGACGCCAACCGAGACGCCGACCAGTACATCGCCGCCGCGTCGAGCGAGGGGCTCCGCATCACGCATGTCACCGAGACGCACATTCACGCGGACTACCTCTCGGGGAGCCGCGAGCTGGCGGCGCGCGCGGGTGCGCGCCTCCTCCTGTCCGCCGAGGGGGGGGCCGACTGGAGCTACGCCTTCGCGGCGCGGGATGGGGCGACGCTCCTGCGCGACGGCGACTCGTTCATGGTGGGGAACCTCCGCCTCGACGTCGTGCACACCCCCGGTCACACGCCGGAGTTGCTGACCTTCGTCCTCACCGACACGCCGGCCTCGTCGCATCCGGTCGGGGCGTTCACCGGCGACTTCATCTTCGTGGGCGACGTGGGGCGCCCCGACCTCCTCGAGCGCGCGGCGAACATCGAGGGGACGATGCGCGCCGGCGCCACCCGGCTCTTTCAGTCGCTGCGCCGTTTCGTCGACCGGTACCCGGACTACTTGCAGCTGTGGCCCGGACACGGCTCGGGCTCGGCGTGCGGCAAGGCGCTGGGCGCGGTGCCGCAGACCACGTTAGGCTACGAAAAGGTGGCCAACTGGGCGCTGCAGCTCAACGACGAGGGGGCGTTCATCGAGGCGGTCCTCGAGGGGCAGCCGGACCCGCCACGGTACTTCGCGATGATGAAGCGCTTGAATCGCGAGGGACCCGCCCTGCTCGGCCATCTCCCGGCCCCCACGCACACCTCCGCGCCGTCGCTCGAGGGGGCCATCGCCTCGGGGGCACTCGTGCTCGACATCCGGAGCGCCGACGTCGCCGCCAACCGCTTCATCCCGGGGACGCTCAACATCCCGTTCAACAAGGCGTTCGTCGGCTGGGCAGGGTGGCTGGTCGGCTACGATCGCGACATCTACCTCCTGACCGACAGCGCCGACGACGCGCCGGTGCGCGCCGCGGCCGCCGAGTTGGCGATGATCGGCCTCGATCGCGTCGTCGGATGGTTCGGCGCTGACGCGTTTACCTGCTGGGAGGCGACAGGACGGCACTTCGACGCGATTCCGCAGGTCGAGGCGACGACGCTTGGGGAGTGGCTCAGGGAGCGAAGCGCGACGGTCGTGGATGTCCGCGCGGCGACCGAGTGGAACGCCGGGCACATCGCCGGGTCCCGACTCGCCCCGCTCGGGCGCTTGGCCGATGCCCTGCCGTCGCTGGCAGGGGGCGCGCACGTCGTGATGCTATGTCAGGGGGGATCCCGCTCGGCCATCGCCGCCAGCCTCGCGCGACTGCACGGGATCGAGCGCGTCACGAACCTGCGCGGCGGCATCCAGGGCTGGCAGGAGGCACGGCTCCCGATCGAACGGGACGTCGCTGCTGCGGCGGTTTAGGTGCGCCCCAAGACCGCGGCGCAGGGCGTCACCCGCCGCCTCCTGACCTATTTCCTGCGCGGGATCGTCTTCCTCACCCCCGTGGGGATCACGGCCTACATCTGCGTGGTCGTCTTCAGGACGATCGATGGCTGGCTCGGGCTCCCCATCCCGGGGGCCGGATTCGCCGTCTCGCTCGGCCTCATCACGCTCTTCGGATTCCTGGCGTCGAGCTTCCTGACGCGCAGCCTCATGGGAGCGCTCGAAGATCTGTTCGAGCGGCTCCCTTTCGTCCGGCTGCTGTACTCCTCCACCCGCGACCTTGTGAACGCCTTCGTCGGGGAGAAGCGGCGCTTCGACAAGCCGGTCGTCGTCGACCTCTTTCCGGGAGGGAACGCCCGCGCACTGGGATTCGTGACCCAGACGGCGCTCAACGAGCTCGACATGCCGGGCTTCGTCTCGGTGTACATGCCGCACTCGTACAACTTCTCGGGGCAGATGTACCTGTTCCCCACCACCGCCGTCACCCGCCTCGACGCCAACAGTTCGGACATGATGGCGTTCATCGTCTCCGGCGGTGTGACGGAAATTCCCGCCCTCGCGCGCCCGGCCACCCCCGACGCCCTGCAGAACCATGCCCCGCCCGTCGCCTGATCCAACCACTTCCGGCCCCATCATGTCTCAGGTCACGCTCCCGTTAGGTGTCCATCACCGCCTCGCCCGTC
>DAIESF010000220.1 GCA_027346425.1 Gemmatimonadota bacterium
ATCGCCTGCGCGGCCTGCGCCCCGGCATGACGGTGCGCGTCGATGTCGCGGTGGTCGGGAGCGGATTCGCCGGCTCGCTCCTCGCGCGCATCCTCGCCGGTCAGGGCCATCGCGTCGCCCTGCTCGAGCGCGGCACCCATCCCCGGTTCGCCATCGGCGAGTCGTCCACCCCCCTCGCCAGCCTCTCCCTCGAACGGCTGGCGACGCGCTATCGCCTCCTCGACTGCTACCAGCTCGCGACCCACGGGCGCTGGCTCACGCACCATCCGGCCCTCAGGCGCGGGCTCAAGCGCGGCTTCACCTTCTATCGCCATCACCCTGGCACCCCCTTCGCTGACCGTGGCGACGATTCGGAGCGCCTGCTCGTCGCCGCCAGCCCCAACGACGCCGTCGCCGACACCCACTGGCTGCGCGCCGACCTCGACCACCACATGGTGCGCGCCGCCGTGAACGCCGGCGTGCACTACGTCGATCGCCTCCACCTGGAGTCACTCGCCCACCTCGACGACGGTATGCACCTGACGGGGGCGCGCGACGGCACACCGGTCGCGCTCGACGCCGGCTTCGTGATCGATGCGTCCGGCGGGAGCGGCTTCGTCGCGCGCCACCTCGGTATTGGTTCGGCGCTCGACCGACTGCAGACGCGCTCGGCCCTGGTCTTCAGTCATCTTGCCGGCGTGCGCCTCATGGTCGATCTCGTCCCCGGCCTCCCAGCGGGGCCGTATCCCGACGACTGGGCGGCGGTGCACCACCTCATCGACGAGGGGTGGATGTACAGCCTCCGCTTCGACGACGGCATCACCAGCGCCGGTTTCGCCCTCACCCCGGACGGCCTCGCCTCACTCGAGGCGGGCGAAGCTCCGGCGCCGGACGGCGATGCGAGGCGGGGCGCGCGACTCTGGCGTCGCCTGCTCCAGCGCTATCCGACGATCGGTGCCCTCTTCGGCTCGGCGACGCCGTGCATGCCGATCTCCTTCGTCCCCGTCATGCAGCATCGCGTGCAACGGGCGGCGGGCGAGCGCTTCGCCCTCCTCCCGAGCGCCTTTGCCTTCGTCGACCCCCTCTTCTCGACGGGGATCGCTTGGAGCTTGCGCGCCGTCGAGCGGCTCGCGTCGTGCTTCGAGGACGGGGCCGGCGCACGACGACTCCCCGCCGCCAGCGCGCTCGCGCGATATGACGCGCTTCTGGGTCGGGAGGCGGAGCAGATTGACCGGCTGGTCGCCGGTGCGTATGCCGCGATGGGCGACTTCGCGCGCTTCGAGGCGCAGACGATGCTCTACTTCGCGGCCGTGTCGTACGCCGAGTCGCGCGAGCGCCTCGCTCCGCACGCCGAATCGTCGTGGGAGGGGTTCCTGGGTGTCGACGACCCCGTGCTTGCACCGCTGCCGGCGGATAGCCTCTCCCGCCTTGCGCGCGCCGACGCGGGAGGCGAGGCGACCGAGGCATTCTCCAGATGGGTCGCCGAGTCGATCGCCCCCCGCAACGTCGCCGGGCTCTCGGATCCGGCGCGCCACCACCGGTATCCGGCCGACCTCGACGTCCTCGTCGCCCGGCACGCCCTCCTTGGACTGACGCGCGATCAGATCGTCGCGGCGCTCCCGGCGCTGCGCGGCATGGCGCCGGAACCTCCCTTCGAGTGATCGCTCCGCCGGCGCTCGATCAGGAGGGCAATCGGCCCGACGAGGAAGAGCGCCACCAGCGGCGGCGCGGCGTTGAAGGCGATGGGGAGGTCCCACCCCTGGTCCGACGCCGTGCGGATGAGCGCCTCTACCACGGCAATCAGGACGACCACTGCCACCTGCCAGCGGCGATCGCGCACGATGGTGCGCGGATCGGTGATCATGAAGAAGATGAAGAGCTGGTACATCGGCCCGGTGAGCGGGGCGACCTCCGGCCAGATCGACTGTCCGGTGAGGATGCCGCGCAGCACCGAGAGGACGAGGAAGCTCACCACGTACGTTGCCGTCAGATGCAACACCTTCACGCGCGACGCGATCACCAGCCCGAAGCCCCAGATCACGAGGTTGGTCACGAGGTCGTTCCCCCACTGATGGCTGAGGATCGAGACCTTGTGCGGCGCCGCGAGCAGGAGGGCGACGATGGCGAAGTTCGTGGGGTTCCAGAGGTGCCCCTTCTCGTCGCGCAGCACGTACTTGGAGGCGATGGCGAGGAAGCCCCCAATGAGGAACGGCCAGAGCACGGCCCCCTGCGGCTTCACGAGCAGCGTGAGGGAGATCCCGCTGATGTAGGCGCTCTGGAGGTTGGTGATGCGCCCGCGGTCGAACCACGACAGCACCTCCTCGACCGCGACGCAGGTTCCGAGCGCCGTCGCCAGCCGCCCATAGCCGCCGACCATGTGGTAGCGAAACTGCACGACCGCGAGGACCAACGTGATGAGGAAGGCGATGAGGTACCGCGCCTCGATCATGCGCGGTCGGTCGGCGGCGCGCGGCGAGGCGCTCGCTGGGGCGGCGGCGTTCGTCATGGTCATCAGCGCGTCGGTTCGGTGATCGTATGTAGTTGGTCGGCGGCGAGATGCGTGAGGACCTGCCGATCGCCCGAGGGCCACTGGATCAGGACGCGATCCACCCACTCCCGCGCCCCGAGCCCGAAATGCGGGCGCCGATCGTTCTGGCTGGCGAAGCCCATCCCCCCGTCCACGACGCGGCGCTGCGTCGCCCCTCCCGATTCCACCACCACCTCGGCGCCGATCGCACTGCGGTTGCTGCGCGTCCCGACCAGCCGGAAGGCGATCCAGTGGTTGGCGGAGTCCGGCGTATCCCGGTAGAGGAGCGCCGGCTGGTTCTGGTTGGCGACGACGATGTCCATCGCGCCGCGGTTGCGGAAGTCGGCCATCGCCACCGCCCGTCCGTCGAACGTGTCGGTAATCCCGACCGCCTGCGCGACATCGGCCCAGCCCGAGAGGCCGCGATTGAGGTAGAGACGCGAGCGCTCGAAGCCCGAGAGACTCGACGTCCCGAAGGCGGGCCAGGTCGCCGCGTCCTCGAAGAGCCGCGCATTGGCGCCGGCGATCTTCGACATCGAGTACCAGTAGTTGCGCGTCGAGTCGCCGGAGATGAAGCCGTTGGCGACGAACAGCTCATCGACGCCGTCGTTGTTGAGGTCCGCGAACTGCGACCCCCACGCCCACCCGGCGTCGGCGATCACGGGGTCGGCGACGTTCCGGAAACCCTTCCCCTCGGGCAGCAGGTTCACCCGAAGGTTGTTGTTCTGGAAGAGGTAGCCCTTGGCCGAGATGTTGGTGACGAAGACGTCCATGCGGGCGCGGTTGTAGACGTCGCCCAGCGCGACCGACATTCCGCTTTTGGACTCGCTCTCGAGGCCGGCAGTGGACGGGACGAAGCGCGTTCCGCCTTGGTTGAGGAAGAGTTCCTCCGGCCCGTAGTCGTTGGCGAGGTAGAGGTCGGGCCAGCCGTCCTGGTTGAAGTCGGCCGAGGCGGCGGCGAGCGTCCACCGCGTGCTCCCGACTCCCATCGCGTCGGTGACGTCCTCGAAATGCCCGTTGCCGACGTTGTGGAAGAGGCGGTTCTTTCCGCCGTTGGTGGCGTACTCGAAGCTGTCGTGCATGATGTGCGTCGTCGCCAGATGCCAGAGGTCGACGTCGTCGCGGAAGTAGGCGGTGACGTAGAGGTCGAGCCTCCCGTCGCGATCGTAGTCGAACCAGATCGCGCCGTTGCTGTTGATCCAGCGATCGAGTCCCGCGGCCGCGGTCACGTCGTCGAAGCGGTGGCCGTCCACGTTATGGAAGAGCGACAGCTTGCCATAGCGGTAGACCAGCAGGTCCTCGCGCCCGTCGTTGTCGTAGTCGCCCCACACACTCCCCATCGAGACACCGTCGCCTTCGCGATTGAGGTCGGCGATCCCGGCACCGGCGGCGACGTCTTCGAACGTCCCGTCGCCGCGATTCCGGTACAGCGCATTGGGCGCGCCGAACCGGCTGTTGGTGAGGTAGAAGTCGGGCCAGCCGTCGCCGTCCACGTCGCCAATGGAAACCGCCGCGCCGACCGCGGCGACGTGCGGTTCGATGTTGGCGAGCTTTGGGTCGAGCGTCGGGCGGTGATGCACGAAGGTGATCCCCGCCGCCGCGGTGCCGTCGTGCAGGGCGAAGCCGGGATTCGCCACGCCGGCGCTGGTGCGCAGCGGACCGCGATCCATGCGAGCGGTGAAGGCGAGCGCGGCGACGATGGCGACCGCCATGATCGCCCGCCTGACGAGCGGCGCGGGACGAGGTGCCACGAGACGAGATGTCCGAGTAAAGCTCGGGGACCGGCGCCTAACGCCGACCGGCCGGCCGGGTGAGGAAATCCTGCTGGAAGCGCCGGTGCGCCGCATCGGAGGGATACGACTCGCCGGCGGCGTACGGATACTGCCGGATGCCGTGAAACGGGAGCGGCCCCACAGAAGTGCCGAAGGCGGTGTTCAGGTCGGAGTCCTTGATCCAACCGTCGGTGTACAGGATGAAGTCGCGACGCCAGCCGGACGGGATCGCCCGCTCCGACGCGGCGTCGAAGGCGATCGTCGTCTCGTCGCCCGGCGCCATGACGACGAACATGTCGTCCTGATCGCGCAGGAGCGTCGTGACGTCGCCGAAGCGCGTAAACGTCCCGTCGATCCGGCGCCACGGCGACTCGGTGCTCACGCTGTCGTAGTCGAACCACTGCGGACCGTTGCGTCCCCCGGCGCGGTACATGCGCGAGTAGCCGCGCGCGTGGAGGTC
>DAIESF010000231.1 GCA_027346425.1 Gemmatimonadota bacterium
GTCATCCCGCTCGTCGTCGCCCTCCTGGTGACGGGGATCGCGTCGATGCGCGACCTGCGCGCCGTGGGGCGGCTGGGGGGGCGGGCGTTGCTCCTCTTCCTCGCCCTCCTGGCCGGGGTGGCCCTCTTCACCGCCCTCGTCGCGCCCCCCCTCTACGAACGACTCGTCGTCGATCCCGCCTCGGCGGCGGCGCTGCGCGAGCGTGTAGCTGGCGGGGCGACCAGCGTCCCCCCGCTCCCCGGCTTCGCCGCCTGGATCACCTCGCTCGTCCCGGTGAACCCGGTCGCCTCGGCGGTCGACGGGGCAATGCTCCCGCTCATCGTCTTCACCGTCGCCTTTGCCCTGGCCGTCTCGCGCCTCCCCGACGGGACGCGCGACGTGGTGCTCGGGACATTCAGGGCGACCGGCGACGCCATGCTCGTCCTGGTGCGGGCGGTGCTCTGGCTCTCGCCGTTAGGCATCTTCGCCCTCGCCGTCACCCTCGGGGCACGGCTCGGCGTTTCCGGGGCGGGGGCGATCGGCTTCTACCTCGTCACCCACGCCGCCCTCCTCATCGCCGCTATCGCCCTCCTGTACCCGGTGGCGGTCCTGCTGGGGCGCGTCTCGCCGGGGCGATTCGCCCGCGCCGCCCTCCCCGCGCAGGTGGTGGCGATGAGCACCCGGTCGTCGCTGGCCGCCCTCCCGGCAATGCTCGACGCCGCCGACCAGCGATTGCAGCTGCGGAGGGAGGTGTCGGGGTTCGCGCTCCCCCTGGCGGTCGCGACCTTCCGCCTGAACCTCGCGGTGTCGTGGATCGTGGGGGGGCTGTTCATCGCCAAGCTGTACGGAGTCCCGTTCGGCTTCCAGTCGATTGCCACGTTCTACCTGGCGGCGGTCCTGATGTCGTTCTCGGTACCGGGCATCCCCAGCGGTTCGCTGTTCATCATCGCACCGCTCTTTCCCACCGTCGGGCTCCCGGTGGAGGGGGTGGGGATCCTGATCGCCCTCGATGCCGTCCCCGACATCTTCAAGACCACGCTCAACGTCACCGGGCACCTGACGTCGGCCGTGGTGCTCGGCGCAAGTTCCACGGGGGACGCATGAGCGCCGACGCCTGGGGAGGGACGGTGGTGCGCATGGCCGCGTTGGCGGTACTGACGCTGCTGATCCTGTGGCTGATCTTCCTGGTGCCGCAGGCGCCGCGCGCCGATCGCGCGTGGGTGCCCGAGCATCGGCGCCTGGCGCGCGCCGAGTTTCATGGCGACTCGCTGGTCACGATCCGGGACCTGCGTGACTTCACCTACAGGTCGGAGACGGAATTCACCGAGGCCTACGCCGACCGCACGTACGACCTGGCCCGCATCGAGTCGGCCTGGTTCATCCTCACCCCATTTTCTTCCAGGTGGCGCGGGCCGGCGCATGCCTTCGTGTCGTTCGGCTTCGGCGACGGCCAGTACGTCGCGGTCTCGGTGGAGGCACGGCGTGAGGCGGGGGAGACGTACGGCGTCGTCGCGGGGATGCTGCGACGATACGAGCTGGCCTACATCGTGGGAACTGAACGCGATCTCATAGGGCGCCGGGCGCTGTACGATGGCGACGATGTCTATCTCTATCCCATCGAGACGTCGCGTGAGCGCGTGCGGCAGCTGTTCGTGGAGATGCTGCGTCGCGGCAACGCACTGCAGGAGCGTCCCGAGTTCTACAACACCCTCACGAGCAATTGCACGTCCAACCTCGTCGACCACGTGAACCGCATGATTCCCGGGCGCATCCCGGCGAGCCTCAAGACGTTGCTCCCGGGATACGCCGACGAGCTGGCGTTGTCGTTAGGTCTCATCGAGAACGGCGGATCGGTCGACGAGGTCCGCGCGCGCTTCCGCATCAATGATCGGGCCCGCGACGCCCGCCCCGGCGACGACTTCTCGGCGGTGATACGGGGACTCGCGTCCCCGCTGTCCGCGACACCCTCGTCGCCTGCGATCCTACCAGATTCCTCCCCGCACCAGGTCCGCACGCCATGACCAACTCGTCCATCACCCGCGCGCTGTCCGTCGTGGCCGTCATCGCCGCCATGGCGCCGGTAGCGTCGCATGCGCAGTCGAGCAGCAACCCGCTCTTCAGTGAGCTTCGCTGGCGCCACATCGGCCCCTTCCGTGCCGGGCGCACCAAGGCGGCCACCGGGGTGCGGCAGCAGCCGAACGTCTTCTACATCGCCGCGGTCAACGGCGGGGCCTGGCGCACGACCGACTACGGGCGGACGTGGAACCCGATCTTCGACGGACAGCCGAGCGGGTCGATCGGAGCGCTGGCGGTGGCGCCGAGCGACCCGAACGTCATCTACATCGGGAGCGGCGAGGGGCTGCAACGCCCCGACCTGTCGACGGGCGACGGGATCTACAAGTCGACCGACGCAGGGAAGACGTGGACGCACCTTGGCCTGCGCGACGGGCAGCAGATCCCGCAGATCGCGATCGATCCCCGAAACCCCGACCGCCTCTTCGTGGCGGTGCTCGGGCACCCGTACGGACCTAACGAGGAGCGCGGGCTGTACCGCTCGCTCGACGGCGGGCGGAGCTTCACCAAGGTGCTGGGGAAGGACGAGAACACCGGGGCCATCGACATCGTGCTGGCCCCGGATGACCCCAACACGCTCTACGCCGCGCTGTGGGAGGCGCGGCAGGGACCGTGGGAGAACGGGGCCTGGCAGGGGGCGGGGACGGGGCTGTTCAAGTCGACCGATGGCGGCGGCACGTGGACCCCCATCATGAACGGGCTCCCCACCCCAGCCGAGGGGTTGGGGCGGATCGGGATCGCGGTTGCCCCGAGCCGTCCGCAGCGCCTCTTCATCACGATCGACGCCGAGGCGCGGAGCGGGATCTACCGCTCCGACGATGGTGGCGCGTCGTGGACCAAGACGTCGACAGACGAGCGCGTGCACAATCGCGGCTCCGACTTCGCCGAGGTGAAGGTGGACCCGAAGAATGCGGACGTGGTGTACAGCGCCAGCATCGTGACCTGGAAGTCGACCGACGCCGGCGTGACCTGGAAGATGATCCGCGGTGCACCTGGCGGCGACGACTACCATCGCATCTGGATCAACCCCGACAACCCCGACATCATCCTCATCGCCGCCGACCAGGGGGCGATCATCACGGTCAACGGTGGGGCAAGCTGGAGTTCGTGGTACAACCAGCCGACGGCGCAGTTCTACCACGTGACCACCGACAACTCCTGGCCGTATCGCGTGTGCGGCGGGCAGCAGGAATCGGGGTCGGCGTGCGTGCAGAGTCGCGGCAACGACGGGCAGATCACCTATCGCGAGTGGCGCCCGGTGGGGGTGGAGGAGTACGGCTACGTCGCTCCCGACCCACTCGACCCGAACATCATGTACGGCGGGAAGGTCACCAAGTTCGACTACCGCACCGGGCAGACGCAGAACGTGGCCCCCAAGCCGTTCCGCGACGCCAACTATCGGATGCTGCGCACGGCCCCGATCCTCTTCGCCCCCACCAACCCGCGGAAGCTGTACTTCGGGGCCAACACGATCTGGCAGACCACCGATGGCGGGAACAGCTGGAGCGAGATCTCCGGCGACCTCACGCGCAAGGACTCGATCGTCCCGCCTAACGTCGGAAAGTACGCCAGCGAACGGAGCGCAAGGGCGCGACACCCCGGGGTGGTGTACACCATCGCCCCGAGCTACCGCCGGGAGAACGTGATCTGGGCGGGGTCGGATGACGGGCTCATTCACGTGACCATGAATGGCGGGCGCTCGTGGCACAACGTCACACCGCCCGACCTCGTCCCGTGGGCCAAGGTCTCGCTCATGGATGCGGGGCACTTCGACACGCTCACCGCCTACGCGGCGGTGAACACGCTCCGGCTCGACGATCTGCGCCCGCACATCTATCGCACGCACGACGGCGGCCGGACGTGGACGCGCATCGTGACCGGGATCGACAGCGGGGCGACGATCAACGCGGTGCGTGAGGACCCGAAGCAGAAGGGGCTCCTCT
>DAIESF010000262.1 GCA_027346425.1 Gemmatimonadota bacterium
CGGTGCCATGCGCGGCGTGGTGCGGCGTACCGACGGCACGGCGCTCGTAGGGGCCCGCCTGGCCATCATGGGGAGCGGGGTCGAGGCCACGACCACGTCGTCGGGCACCTATGGAATGCAGGCGTTCCCCGCCGGGACGCAGACGCTCGAGGTGCGCGCGTTAGGCTTCCTTCCGCTGCGCCGACCCGTGGACATCATGGAACACGGCGAGACCGTCGTCGACCTGCGGCTCGAGGCACTCGGCACGTTTCTCGACACCGTCAGGGTGATGGCTCGCCCCATCTACACGTCGCGTGAACGGCGGGAGTTCGAGCAGCGCCGCCGCCAGGGATTCGGGTCGTTCATGGACGAGGAGTACATCGAGAAGCGGCAGCCCTTCTACGTGGCCGACCTGTTCCGCATGACGCCAGGAGTGCGGGTCGTTCGCGGGACCTTTGGCGAGCGGATCCTGATGCGCGGAATGGGTTTCAGCGAGTCCTGTATTCCGACGGTCTTCGTCGACGGCATGAAGGTGATGAACCTCGATGGTGACATTGACGCCATCGTGAACGTGTCGTCCGTTCGCCTCGTCGAGGTCTATCCGAGGGCCGGAATTGTGCCGGTGCAGTTCCAGGCGTTCGAGGGGTGCGGCTCGGTGGTCATCTGGACGGGGACGCGGACCGTCAGGCCTACGCGGCCGAAGCGATAGCGGGTCGGGGGGGCACCGCGTCCCGCCAGAGTAGCCCGCCCCGCCCCGGGCGGTAGATTCACCGTCGCCCGACTCTCTCCGGTCCGCCGTCCAATCGCCGCCACCCATCGCATGCGCGTTTCCCGCCTCACGCTCGCCGCCCTCCTTGTCGCACTCCCCGCCGCCTCCCCGGCCCAGCGCGCGCCTAACGCCGCTCCGACTCGCGCGGTCGAGTACGACATCGCCTTCCCCAACGCCATTCACCACGAAGCCGAGGTGTCGGTCACCTTCCGCGCCCTCGCGCCCCGGCCGCTCCAGGTGAGGATGAGCCGCAGCTCGCCGGGACGCTACGCGCTGCACGAGTTCGCGAAGAACGTCTACAACTTCAGGGCGACCGACTCGAAGAGGCGCGAGCTCAGGGTGACTCGTCCCAATCCGCACCAGTGGGACGTGAGCGGGCACGACGGAACCGTCACGGTGACCTACACGCTGTTCGGCGATCGCGCCGACGGGACCTACGCCGGGATCGACCGCAGTATGGCGCACCTCAACATCCCGGCCACCTTCGCCTGGGCCCGGGGCCTCGAGTCGCGCCCGGTTCGCGTCACCTTTCATCTCCCCGATCCCTCGTGGACTGTGGCGACGCAGCTCTTCCCCACCGCCGACTCCACGACGTTCACCGCCCCGCACATGCAGTACTTCATGGACTCGCCCACGCACTTGGGGACGCAGTCGTGGCACGAGTGGAAGGAGACGGCGAACGGGAAGCAGTACACGATGCGCATCGCGCTCGACCACCTCGGCACCCCCGACGAGGAGCGGCGCTACGTGGACGGGACGAAGAAGATCGTCGAGCAGGCTGCCGCGGTCTTCGGGACGCTCGCCGACTACGACGGGGGGACCTACACCTTTCTCTCGACGTACCTCCCGTGGGCTGCGGGGGACGGGATGGAGCACCGCAACTCGACCTCGCTGACGAGCACCGCATCGCTCGCCACGTCGATGACCGGATTGCTAGGCACGGTGTCGCACGAGTTCTTCCATTCCTGGAACGTGGAGCGCATCCGGCCGCGTTCGCTCGAGCCTTTCTCGTTCGAGGAGGCCAACATGTCGAGCGAGCTGTGGTTGGCGGAGGGATTCACCAACTACTACGGCCCGCTGGTAATGCGCCGCGCTGGGCTGCTGGACGACGCCGCGCTGGGCTCGGCGATGGCCGGGGCAGTGAATCTCGTGCTGAACGCCCCCGGTCGCCGTTTCTTCTCGGCGGTGCAGATGAGCCAGCAGGCGCCCTTCACCGATGCCGCCGTCTCGATCGATCCGCAGAACAAGGGAAACACGTTCATTTCCTACTATCCCTTCGGCCAGGCGATCGCGCTGGCGCTCGACCTGTCGCTACGCACGCGCGGGACGTCGCTCGATGACTTCATGCGAGCGATGTGGAAGACGCATGGCGCCCAACGCAACTACGCCCCAGTGCATCCCTACACGGTGGCCGACGCCCGCGCCGCGCTGGCCCGCGTTTCCGGCGACACTGCGTTCTCCCGCGACTTCTTCGCCCGGTACATCGAGGGGAAGGAGGCGGCGCCGTATGCCGAGCTGTTGCGCCCGGCGGGATTCATCCTCCGCCCCGCGCGCCCGCAGGCCGCGTGGGCGGGCGATGTAGGGCTGCGCTACGGGGGAGGCGCGGCAGTGGTCCTGGCGCCGACTCCGATCGGGTCGCCGCTCTACGCGGCCGGACTGGACCGCAACGACCGCATCACTTCGCTCGACGGGCGCACGCTGAATAGCGCCGACGACTGGACCGCGATTCTCGCCAGCCACAAACCGGGGGACGTGATCCCGATCGCCTTCGAGTCACGTGGGACGACGATCAACACGACGGTCACGCTGGCAGCCGACCCGCGCATCGAGATCGTCCCCTTCGAGGCGGTGGCGGAGCCGGTGACCGACGCGGTGCGCGCCTTCCGGGCCGCGTGGCTCGGCGCGCGGTAAATCGGACGGCGAAACGCGCATGCGGCTGACGACACTGTCCAGGTGCGGAGGGCGGTTTGCCTTCGTTGCACTGGCGTGGCTCGCGCTCGGCACGGCGTTGGCCTGCGGCGGTGGGGAGGGAGTCGGCCGTCGGGATACAGGGATGTCGATTGCCGCTGGCGATTCGCTGGCGGCCCGCGCTGTCTCCGACAATGCGCGTGAGCAAGCGGCGCTTCGGCAGGCGACCCTACCGCCCGACGCCGGACCAGTGTCGGATCACGCCTCAGCCTCCGCTTCCGGCTTCGGCGCCACGATCGGCTTCCGGTCGCAGCGACGGCTCGACGAACACTACGTCAAACATGGCAGCGAGTTCGGACGGATCACCAAGGCGGAGTACCTTCGCCGGGCGCAGCAACTGCGCGACGCTCCGGTGGAGGGTGACGTCCTCGAACTTCGCCGCCCTGACGGGACGACGGCGCGCTTCGACCGGGGCACGGGGGCCTTCATCGCCTTCGACTCGGATGGGACGATCCGCACCTTCTTCAGACCTAACGACGGCGAGTCCTATTTCCGCCGTCAGGCACGCCGGAGGGCGGCACGTGACTGAGCGCGACGCGGTGCAGCGGGTCCTGGCCGAGCGCGGCTGCCCCGACGAACTGGTGCGCGGGGGGCTCCCTGCGCTGGTGGAGAAGTGGGGGGTAATCGTGCGGAGTATCGAGGAAGGGTACCCGTTCGGGCTCGACGACCTTCTGAACGACATGGACCTGCGCGACGCCCTCGCCGCCGCGCTCGCCGTCGCCCCTGCCAATGATGCGGCGTGGGCGACGGCGGCCCTAATGCCGCTCGACGCGCGCCTCCAGCGGGCCTCGCGGGTGACCGGGTGCCTGTGGGGCGAGGATGTCGAGGAGGACGACGGACTGGACCCGGGGCGCGAGTGGTGGTACTACCTCCGCCCACGGCAGCTCAACGAAGAACTCGCCGACGAACTCTCGGCGTGGGGGCTGCTGGACGACGAAGAGGAGA
>DAIESF010000265.1 GCA_027346425.1 Gemmatimonadota bacterium
GACGGTGACCAGGTGTCGGAGGCCATGCGTCGCCTGCACGCCGAGTTCTTCACCGACGCGGCGGCCTGACCATGCGCCTCCTGATCATCGGCGACGGCAAGATGGGACGGACGATCGAGCAGCTGGCGCGCGAGCGCGGCCACGTTGTCGTCGATGTGCTGGGAGCAGCGGCGAACGCGGTGGGCGAGGGGATCGCCGAGCGCGCGGCCGGCGCCGACGTGGCGATCGAGTTCACCGAGCCCTCCGCCGCGCGCGACAACGTGATGGCCTGCCTCGCGGGCGCCCTCCCCGTGGTGACGGGGACGACCGGGTGGTACGAAGCCCTTCCTGCCGTCGAGAACGAGATCAACCGGCGCGGTGGGGCGCTCTTCTGGGCGCCGAACTTCTCGCTGGGTGTGGCCCTCGTCGTGGAGTTGGCGCGCCAGGCCGGTGCATCGTTCGCCACTCAGCTGCAATTCGATGCCCACCTGGTGGAGGTGCACCACCGCGCCAAGAAGGACGCGCCGTCGGGGACGGGGGCGGCGATGGCGTCGGCGACCGCGTCGGCGCTCGGGCGCGAGGTCCCCATCACCAGCGTGCGGGTCGGACACGTCCCGGGGACGCACACACTCGTCTTCGACGGCCCATTCGAGCAGGTCACCCTGACGCACGAGGCGCGCGACCGACGCGTCTTCGCCGACGGCGCGCTTCGCGCCGCCGAGTGGCTGGTGGGGCGTCGCGGGATATTCACCATGCGCGACCTCGTACGCACGGAGAAGGGAACGTGAACAGTCGACCGCTTTCGGGTTGCGGGACCGCATTGGTGACCCCCTTCACGCGCCACGGACGCGTCGACGAGCAGGCGCTGCGGGCGCTGGTCGAGTGGCAGGTGGCGGAGGGGATACACTTCGTCGTCCCGTGCGGCTCTACGGGCGAGGCGGCGACGCTCTCGCTGGACGAGCACGCGCGCGTGGTGGCCATCACGGCCGAACAGGTCGCGGGGCGGGTCCCGGTGGTGGCCGGCGCGGGATCCAACGACACGCAGAAGGCGATCGCACTGTCCCACGCCATGCGCCGGGCTGGGGCCACGCACCTGCTGCATGTCTCCCCGATGTACAACAAGCCGCAGCAGCGCGGGATCGTGGCGCACTTCCGTGCGATCGCCGACGCGGTGGACCTCCCCATCGTCGTCTACAACGTCCCCGGTCGTACGGCCAGCAATATCGAGGCCCGCACGGCGCTCGAGCTGGCGGCTATCCCGGGGATCATCGGGATCAAGGAGGCGTCCGGCAACCTCGGGCAGATCGGTGAGATCTTGCGCGAGCGCCCGTCCTCGTTCGCCGTCCTGTCCGGCGACGACGCCTTCACCCTCCCGGTGATGGCGTTAGGCGGGGAAGGGGTCATCTCGGTCGTCAGTAACGCCACCCCCCGTCGGATGGCCGCGCTCGTTGATGCCTGCGCGGCAGGTGACGTCGGGGCGGCGCGCGTCATCCATCGCCAGTTGCTCCCCTGGATGTCGGCCGCCTTCGTCGAGGCCAACCCGGCGCCGGTCAAGGCCGCGCTGGCCATGATGGGACGCATCGAGAACGTGCTGCGTCTCCCGCTGGTGCCCCTCGCCGACTCCCTCACCTCCACGGTGTACTCGGCGCTCGTGAGCGCGGGCGCCCTCGAATCATGAACGAGCCCTCCATCGCCGCGCTCGCCGCGCGTATCGCCGAACTCGCCGCCGTTCCGGCCGGGACGCCTCTTCCCGACACGGCCGAGGCGACGGTCGCCGAGCTGTTGCAGCGACTCGAAGCCGGCGAGGTGCGCGCCGCGCGGCGTGACGACGCGGGGCGCTGGCATGCGGTCCCGTGGGTCAAGCAAGGAATCCTCATCGCCTTTCGCGTCGGGAATGTCGTGGCATTGCACCCGGCGGAGGACAGCGCGTTCACCTTCTTCGACAAGCACACGCTCCCCACGCGCCGGCTGGTGCTGGGCGATGGGGTGCGCGTCGTTCCGGGCGGCTCCACCATTCGGCGCGGCGCCTTCGTGGCCCCCGGCGTCGTGTGCATGCCGCCGATGTACATCAACGTCGGCGCGCACGTGGGGGCGGGGACGATGGTCGATTCGCACGCCCTGATCGGGTCGTGCGCGCAGGTTGGCGAGCGGGTGCATGTCAGTGCGGCGGCGCAGGTCGGTGGTGTGCTCGAGCCGATCAACGCGGCCCCCGTCGTCCTCGAGGACGACGTGACCGTCGGGGGCAACTGCGGCGTGTATGAGGGAACGGTGGTCCGCACCCGCGCCGTTCTTGCCGCCGGGGTCGTCCTCACCCGCAGCACGCCGGTCTACGACCTCGTGCGCGAGACGGTCTATCGCGGGTCGGCCGAGGCGCCGCTCGAGATCCCGGCGGGGGCGGTCGTGGTGCCCGGGGCGCGCGCGGTGCGCGACGGATGGGGCGCCTCCCTCGCCCTCTCGCTCCAGACCCCGGTCATCGTCAAGTACCGGGACGACAAGACCGACCTCGCCACCGCTCTCGAGGGATGGCTGCGTTAGGCATGGGACGCACCACGGATGCCGTGCACGGGAACGTTCGCGTCCCGGGCGACAAGTCCATCTCGCACCGCGCCCTCATGTTCTCGGCGTTCGCCAGCGGCACGTCGCGGGTGCGAGGCATCCTTCAGTCGGATGATGTGAAGGCCACCGCCGGCGTGCTGCGCGCGCTGGGGTGGAAGCTCCCGGAGGTGAGCGCCGAGATGACCATCGACGGCGCCGGTTTCACCTCCAGGCTCCGGTCGCCGGTCTCCCCCCTCCAGTGCCAGAACAGCGGCACCACCACCCGCCTGATGGCCGGGGTCGCCGCCGCGCAACCGTTCGCCAGCACCTTCGTGGGTGACGCCTCGCTTTCACGCCGTCCCATGCGCCGGGTCGCGGCGCCGCTCGAGGCCATGGGGGCGCGCGTGGAGTTCCTCGAGGGGCACGACGGGCTCCCGATGACCGTCCACGGCGGTGCGCTGCACGGGATCGCGTGGGAGCTCCCGGTCGCCAGCGCCCAGCTCAAGAGCGCGATCCTCCTTGCCGGCTTGTGTGGAGGGGTGGCGGTGCGGGTGCGCGAGCCCGCCCCCACCCGTGACCACACCGAGCGCATGCTTTCGGCGCTTGGAGTGTCGGTCACCACGCGCGATGGATGGATAGAATTGCAGCCGGCGGAGCGCCTGTCGCCCCTCGACCTCGATGTCCCGGGCGACCCCTCGTCGTCGGCCTTCTTCCTTGCCCGCGCCCTTCTCGCCGGCGAGGGGAGCCTGCGCCTGGAGAACGTCCTGCGCTCCCCGTTTCGCGATGGCTTCCTGCGTGCGGTCCAGCGCATGGGCGGCGCCGTCGACGAGGTGCGCGTGAGCGCCCCCGGCGGCGAGCCGCGCGACGACCTGATCGCCCACGGCGGGGCCAGGCTGCGCGGCATCAGCATCGAACGTGACGAGGTGACCGCGATGATCGATGAGGTCCCGATGCTCGCCGTGCTCGCCGTCCGCGCCGAAGGGACGACCGAGGTGCGCGGCGCCGAGGAACTGCGGGTCAAGGAGAGCGACCGGATTGCCGCCGTCGTCTCCAACCTGCGGGCCATCGGCGTGGAGGCCCACGAACTCCCCGACGGCCTCGTGGTTCACGGGACCGATGCCCCCTTGGCCGGTCACGTGAAGACGCACGCCGATCACCGCATCGCCATGGCCTTCGGCATCCTCGGCGCCACGAGGGACTGCGCCATCACCGTCGACGATCCAGATTGCGTCGCGGTGTCGTATCCGCACTTCTGGGAGGATCTCGCCCGTGTCGCCAGCTAGGCCTACCCCATCCAACTGGCGTGGTGGTCACCTCGCGGTGGCGATCGACGGGCCGGCCGCGTCGGGAAAGTCGTCGACTGCCCAGTGGGTCGCGGCCGAACTTGGCTTCCGGCATGTCGATTCGGGGGCGCTGTATCGCGCCGCCACTGCCGCCGC
>DAIESF010000267.1 GCA_027346425.1 Gemmatimonadota bacterium
CCGGCGGCAGTGGCCAGGGTCCCGATCACTGTCGCCGCCCACGCGCCGGTGCCGGACAGTGACCGCGCACGCCGTGCGACGATCGCGATCGCCGCGGCGAGCGCCAGTCCGGTCAGGGTGCGCGAGAGGAGGGTCATGGACGCCCGGGGCAATGTGCGTGTGTCCCCGGCGCGCGCAAGCGCGACAAGGTGTCCGGCGTCACCGCAATTACTTGTATGGGGTCACAGTGGCCGTTAGCTTCGCTCGATCCATATGTCCGACACGGTCGACGCACTCCTCCCGCTCTCCTTCCTCGAAGCCGTCCGCAACGTCGACAGCCCGGTCGAAGACTTCGAGGCCGAACTCGTCGGCGACCTGCGCAACAAGCGCCTCGGGTTGAGCGACACCGTGTACATGCAGATCCGGCGGTTCAACGACGCCGTGAAGCGCGGGCAGCGCACCTCGATCGACGAGGCGGTCGGGCTGGCACGACTGCTCGGGCGACGTCCCGACGCCGAGGCGGTCTTCCGCGCCGCGGGACGCCATCTGGCCGGCGAGGCGTATCGCACCACCATCGGTGGCGTCGCGCGCAACATGATGCACATCCTCCCCGCGTTCCTCGCCCGCCCCGTCGCCCTGCGGCACGCGCGGCGCATCTCGCGCCGCTACCTCAACGGGCGCGTGTCGCGCGTCGGGGCGCACGTGTACCTCGAGGTGGCGCACTCCATCACGCAGGACACCGCGCCGCGTTCCGTCGGGTGCACGTACTACGAGGCGAGCCTCAAGGAGATGCTACGCCTCCTCGTCAACAGTGTCGGGGCCGTCGAGCACGTTCGCTGCGCAACACGCGGCGAGGGAACGTGCGCCTGGCGTGCCGAATGGAAGCCCACCGCCGCGCAGGAGTAGTCATGCCCCGCCTCAGCCCCGAGTCGCTCCCGGAGATCCAACGCGCGATTGCCGACGCCGGGCTCGATGGCTGGCTGCTGTACGACTTCCGCGGGACCAATCCCATCGCCCGCGACTACCTGGGCATGAGCGACGTGCACCTGTCGCGCCGCATCTTCGTCCTCGTGCCGCGCGCCGGTGTCCCGGTGGCCATCACGCACAACATCGAGCAGGGGGCGTGGCGCGACTGGCCCGCCGCCTGGCGCCGCGAGCGCTACTCGTCGTGGCGCGCCCTCGAGGCGTTCCTGCACGAGCTGGTTGGGGGGAAGCGCGTGGCGATGGAGTACTCGGCCGGCGATGCGGTGCCGTACCTGGACCGGATCCCGGCCGGGGTACTGGAGATGGTGCGCGCCGCTGGCGCCACGGTGGTCACCTCGGGCGAACTCGTCTCGCGCTTCTACGCCGCCTGGACGCTCGACGACTTGTCGTCGCACCGCCGCGCCGCCGAGCACATTGCCCAGATCGCCCACGACGCCTTCGCCCATGCCGGGTCGCTGGCCCGCGCGGGGACGCCGGTCGCCGAGCACGTGCTGCAAGGGCGCATGATGGACGCCTTCGCCCGGGCCGGGCTCGAGACGTACTCGCCGCCTAACGTTTCGGTCGGGGCGAACGCCGCCGACCCGCACTACGTCCCGTCGGCCGACCGCCCGCAGGTGATCACCGTTGGCAACCTCCTCCTCATCGACCTGTGGGCGCGCGAGCCGGGGCGTCCCTACGCCGATCAGACCTGGATGGCCATCCTCGGGGCGCCCAGCGCGCGCGCGGTGCAGATGTGGAACACCGTGCGCGACGCCCGCGACGCCGCCATCGCCTACCTCGAGCAGCGCATTGCGGCTGGCGACATCGTCCGCGGGGCCGACGTCGACGACGCGTCGCGCGCCGTGATCGAGCGCGCCGGGCTGGGCGAGTACTTCACGCACCGCACCGGACACTCGATCGATGCGCGCGAAATCCACGGGTCGGGACCCAACCTCGACAACCTCGAGACGCGCGACGAACGCCTCCTCATTCCCGGCGTCGGCTTCTCCATCGAGCCCGGCGTCTACATCAGGGGCGACATCGGGCTCCGGACCGAGGTGAACGCCTATATCGGCGACGGCGCGCTCGTCATCACCCCGGTCGAGATCCAGCAGGACCTGATCGTTGTCTGAGCTCCGCCGGGAGCTCGGCGTCTTCTCCGCGGCGCTCCTCGTCGTTGGGGGGATCATCGGAAGCGGGATCTTCTTCACCCCCGCCGAGGTGGCGCGCGCCCTCCCGAGTGGCGCGATGATCTTTTCCGTCTGGGCGCTGGGCGGATTCCTCGCCCTCGCCGGGGCGCTGACCTATGCGGAACTCGGGGCGATGCTCCCCGATGCCGGCGGAGCCTATGTCTACATCCGCCACGCCTTCGGCCCTCTCCCCGCGTTCCTCTATGGGTGGATGGCGCTCCTGAGCATCGCCTCGGGGGCCATCGCCGCCGTGGCCATGGGGTTCGCCGGCTATCTCGGGCGATTCATCGATCTTGCGCCGATGGGGGGGGCGCTGGGGGTCGCGGCGGCCACGATCGTCGTCCTCTCGATCACGAACCTGCTCGGGATCAAGCCGGGTGTCGCCCTGCAGAACGTGCTGACCGGGGCGAAGATCCTCGCCCTCGCCGCCCTGATCGTGGGCGGGATCATCCTCTGGAACTCGATGGGCCCCCCGGCCCTGATCGTCGATCCCCCCGCGCCTCGTGCGTCGCTGGCCAGCGGTTTCGCCGCCGCCTTCGTCGCCGTTCTCTTCACGATCGGCGGGTGGCAGCAGATGAACATGGTCGCCGGCGAGATCCGTGACCCGGACCGAACGATCCCGCGGGCCCTCCTGATCGGGATCCTGATCGTAATCGCGATCTACCTCGGCGCGAATGCCGTGTACCTCCGAGCACTCGGTCGCGACGGGCTCGCCGCCAGCTCCGCCGTCGCCGCCGACACAGCCTCGCGGATGGTCGGCTCGGTCGGCGCGACGTTCATCACCGTCTCGGCGATGATCTCGATCCTCGGATTCGTGAACGTGGCGATCCTCGCCAACTCTCGGCTCCCGTATGCCTTGGCCCGCGACGGCGTCTTCTTCGCGGCGGTGGGGCGGATCCACCCGCGCTTCGGGACTCCGCACGTGGCGATCATGCTCTGCGGTGCCTGGTCCCTCGTGCTCCTCCTCTCGACACGAGGGGAGATCGGGGCGCTCCTGAGCGGAGTCGTCTTCGCCGACTGGATCTTCTTTGGCATGGGGGCGGCGGCGGTCTTCGCCCTGCGACGCTCAATGCCCGACGCCCCTCGGCCGTACAAGGCGTGGGGCTATCCACTCGTCCCCGGTTTCTTCGTGGTGGCCGCGGCGTTCGGGGTCTTGAGCGCCTTCGTCGCGGCTCCGGGGATGTCGCTGCTGGGAACCGTGATGCTGGGGGTCGGGATACTAGTCTATGGGTGGTTCGCGCGAGCCGGTCGCATGCCAGGAATTGCGACTGACTGACCCCTCTGCGTGTGACTGTACGAACGATCAGGCGTTGATCGAACAGACAGTAGACGACAGCGGGGGGCGGTCGGCGGAGAACTGACCATCGAACATGGTGCTTTGCCTTCAAGAATGAGGGGGAGAACGAGGATGCCGACCTACACGTACGAGACCGTACCCACGCACGAGGGGGAGACCGCTGAGCGGTTCGAGGTGCGCCAGGGGTTTAACGATGCACCGCTCGCCGCGCATCCGGAGACCGGAGTCCCGGTGCGGCGTGTCATCTCCGGCGGGCTGGGTTTGATGACCAAGGGGGGCGAGTCGCCGGTTCCGACTTCCGGCCCTGCATGCGGCCCGGGCTCCTGCGGGTGCGGCCGGTTCTAACTATTCAAGTGCTGACCAATAGGATAGGGACCGCCTTGTGAGGCGGCCCCTTTCGCTACCGATGAACTATCCGATGGGTTAGTCAGACTTCTTCGCTGGTGGAACTGGGGCGAGGCGCTGGAGGTGGTCCAGTCGGCTGGCATGCAGGTTCACATCGGCTCCGGCCCGGAAGCCGAACACGCCATCGACCGGTAGGTCAGCGCGTGCGATCGATGCCACGCGCTGGCCATTGGCCTCCATGATGAGCGAATCGCGCTCGACCGAGAGGCGGAGTACGTTTCGCGCCGGCTCGTCGCCCCCCGCGTGCGGCTTCACCGCCGGGGCGGGACGCCAGGGGAGAAGTGCGGTCGCCGTTCCGCCAACGACCCGCTGGAGCGAGGCCGCCCCGTCACGTCTCACGACGAACGCCAGGTAATTGGGCGACGGGCCGTCCAGCGAGGCGCCGCCGACGAAGATTCCGTACCCCTCCTGGCTCGTGCCCGGGAAGAGGAAGATCTCCGCCTCCACGGCATAGCGACCGGCCGCCTGGTACGCCGGATCGAACAGGAGGGCGCCGGGGCCGGTGGTCATGTGCCAGCCGGGGGGCATCTGCACGTAGTGCACCGAGTCGCGCGACGATCCGTCGGTGAGGATGCGCCATCCCGCGGGACGCGGAAGCAACTGCGCCTCGAGCTGAGGGGCGAGGAATGCGACGGCGGCGAGAACGAGTGAGCGGCGCATGGCGGAGGCTGCCGATGTGTGGGGAGCGCTACGATGTCACACTCCTCAGCCGCGGGCCACCCCCCACCGCGGGACGTCGGTCAGGCCGCTCCGAGCCAGAGCCGCACCGCATACAACTCGGGACGTACGCCCAGCCCCGAGGCATACGCGTTCTCGATATCCTCGAGGAGTTCGCCGGGTTCGATGTCGAAATCCTCACCCGCCGTATCGAACGATTGCGTGGACCACTCGCGCACGTGCACGAGTCCCTCGTAGGGGCGCCCGATCATGAGGAATCGCTCGGGCTTTCCCGAGCCGCCGGCGATCTGTACGGAGAGGAACTCGTCCGGGCCGACGGAGAATTGTTCTGGGTGCGTCATGAGAGTGTCCGGTGTCAGCCCCCGATCCGCCGGTCGACGACCATGGCGACAAACAGCAGGGCGAGGTACAGGAGGGAGTACTTGTACGTCCACCATGCCGCCTTGGTCCAGATGGCTTCTCTCCTGATGCGCAGGACGCCGTGCAGGAGGATCCCCCCGAGGATCGCCGCCGAGGCAAAGTAGAGCAGGCCGAAGGCGCCGAAGGCGACCGGGAGGAGCGTGAGCGGGAGGAGGATGAGCGTGTACCAGAGCATCTGGTTCATCGTCTCGCGCTCGCCCCAGAGGAGCGGAGCCATCGGGACGCCGGCCTTGCCGTAGTCCTTCTGCTTGAGGAGTGCGAGGGCCCAGAAGTGCGGCGGGGTCCAGTAGAAGATGATGAGGAAGAGGTACAGCGCCGGGAGGTCGAGCGTCCCGGTGACCGCGGCCCAGCCGACGAGCGGGGGGAAGGCCCCTGCCGCTCCGCCGATCACGATGTTCTGCGGCGAGGTGCGCTTGAGCCACCGCGTGTAGATGAAGACGTAGAAGTAGAAGCCGCCTAACGCGAGCGCCGCGGTGAGGACATTGATGTACCGCCCCAGGAGCCAGGTGGCGAGGACGGCGAGCGCCACCCCGAAGGCGAGGACGACGATCGGGGCCATCCGGCCGCTGGGGATGGGACGCAGTCGCGTGCGCGACATCACGTCGTCGATGTCGCGGTCCATGTACATGTTCACCGCGTTGGCCCCACCGGCCATGAGGTAGCCGCCGATCGACACGATCAGCACCTCGAGCCACGTCGGCGTTCCGGCGACGAACATCGGGGCGATGGTCGTGACCAGGAGGAGCGAGATGATGCGCGGCTTGGTGAGCGAGATGAAGTCGCGCACCTGGCTCACGTCGCGGCCCTCGGTGCCGGCCGGGGGGCCCCCCGTCATGCCGTCACCTTGAATTCGGGAGCGGGCGTCTCCTCGGCCCCGCGCGTACCGCCGCGGTCGAGGGCATGACCGGGGAGCGCGCTCCACGTCCATCCAAGAAGGAGGGCGAGCAAAAGCGCGGGGAGGAGGACCCAGAAGAACTCGCGGGCGCGCGCGAGCGCGGACGCAGAGGCTCCTGGTGTGCGCCCGGCGAGCGCCGCGCGCACGACGGCGACCTGTGCGACGGCACAGATGGCGGCCGACAGCCAGAACAGGACCTCGGAAAATGACGCTGGGAGCACGAACAGACCGGCTGGGGAATCGGGGACGGTGTCCCCGGGGGGAAAGGTGCATGGGGGGGGACGGGGATTCAACTACGTATGTGATCCGCAGTTTGCCGAGTCGGCGACGCTGCGGGGTTTGATCGCTACTCCCCGAAGTCGTGCACGACGGGTAGGATTGCCGCCATGTCGACACCCCCCTCCTCTTCAGCATCCGCTCCCGCTCCGGGCGCCCTTCCACGCCGCATCGGATTGTGGAGCGCCGTCGCGGTCTGCATCGGATCGACCATCGGCTCGGGAATCTTCCGATCGCCCGCCGGCATCGCCGACAAGATTCCCGGCCCGCTCCCCTTGCTCGCCATTTGGGCGGTTGGGGGCGTCTTCGCCCTGTGCGGCGCCCTCACCCTCGCCGAGGTCGCCTCGCACATCCCGCAGACGGGTGGGTTCTATGCCTTCCTGCGCGAAGGGTGGGGGCGGTTGTACGCCTTCCTCTTCGGGTGGGGGCAACTGACGATCGTCCGCGCCGCCGCGTTAGGCGCGATCGCCATCACCTTTGCCGAGTACTTCCTGCGGGTGATCGGTTTCGACCCGACCGTGGCCCCCTACGACCAGTACGCACGCTATGTGGCGGCCGGCGCGATCTTCATCACGGCGATCTTCAACATCGTGGGAGTGAAGTGGGGGACGGCGATCACCAACGTCACCACCGTGGCCAAGTTCGGGGGGCTCGCCTTCATCATCCTCGCCGCGCTCGCGCTGGGGCTCCCGAAGACCGGGGGGAACTTCACCCCGATGGTTCCCGAGGGGAGCTTCGTTTTGGGGAGCGCGGGGCTGGCCCTGGTCTCGGTCCTGTGGGCCTACGATGGCTGGGGCGACCTCAGTTACGTCGCGGGCGAGGTGAAGGACCCGCAGCGCAACCTGCCGCGCGCCCTCATCGGCGGCACGCTGGCGGTCATCGTCATCTACTGCCTAGCCAACCTGGCGTATCTCGCGGTCCTCCCGGTGGAGAAGATCCGCGCCTCCAAGCTGGTGGCCGCCGACGTCGCCGAGGTCGTCCTCGGGCGCCCGGGGGTGATCTTCGTCTCGGTAACGGTGATGCTCTCGACGTTCGGGACGCTGAGCGCGGTGCTCCTGACGTCGCCGCGCGTCCTGTTCGCCATGGCCGACGACGGGATGCTCTTCAAGCCGGTGGCGGCGGTGCACCCCAAGTACAAGACGCCGTACGTGGCGATCTCCCTGGTCGCCTTTCTGGGGCTGGTGTACGTCCTGTTCCTGACCTTCGAGAAGCTGGCCGACACCTTCGTCATCGCCATGCTCCCCTTCTATGCGGGTGGGGTGGCGGCGGTGTACCGACTGCGCGCGCGCCCGGGGTATGTCCCCAAGTTCCGCACCCCAGGATACCCGGTCGTTCCAGCCGTCTTTCTGCTCTCGGTGGCCATCCTGCTGGGGAACGCGCTTCTGGACGCGGGGAGCCGGGTGTGGACGGCCGGGATCTTCGCCGTCCTCCTCGCCGGAATCCCGGTTTACGCGCTCTTTGTGCCGCACCCGAAGGGGTGAGTCGAGGGCCGGACGGGGGTGACTAATCGTTTACATTTGTTCCTTACGTCACCCCCCGGCCGTGCCGTAGGTTGTAGGCGGCGCTGGCGGGACCGCTGTCAGGGCCCTGTGACGTCGCACCGAGGATGAGTGCGCGCTCACGGTCGCTGTGGATTATTAGGTTGGCGTAATGCACACCCCCCTACACCCCCTTCTCCCCACATGAGACTTACACGTCTTCTTGCTGCGCTCGGGGCCTTTGCCCTCGTGAGCGCCAGCGCGAGCTGGACGCGCGCGGATGCGCAGGGCGTGACGACCGCGTCGATGACCGGTACTGTCACGGCCTCGAATGGTGTCCCCGTTGCGGGTGGCACCGTGTTGGCGGTGCACCTCCCCTCAGGGACCGAATATCAGGCCGTCACGCGCTCCGATGGCCGTTTCACTATTCCCGGCATGCGCGTCGGCGGACCGTACCGCGTCACGGCGCGCGCCCTCGGCTTCCAGCCCAGGGTTCGCGACGACCTGGTCCTTTCGCTCGGTGTCTCGACCGACCTCCAGATTGTGCTGGAGCAGTCGGCGACCACGCTCGAGGCGGTCGCGGTCACTGCGACGGCCGGGCCGTTCAGCTCCACGCGGACTGGTGCATCGACGACGGTCGGAAAGGACGTGCTTCAGGTCCTTCCCACCATTTCGCGCACCATCGGCGACTTCACGCGCCTCACGCCGCAGGCGGTGGGGACGTCGTTCGCCGGACAGGACAACCGGTTGAACAACATCACGGTCGACGGGTCGTTCTTCAACAACTCGTTCGGGCTTTCCGGAACGCCCGGCGGGCGTACCGGCGTCTCGCCGATCCCGCTCGACGCCGTCGAGCAGATCCAGGTGAACATCGCGCCGTTCGACGTGCGCCAGGGGAACTTCGTCGGCGCCGGCGTGAACGCGGTGACCAAGAGCGGGACCAACGAGTTCTCCGGGTCCATCTACGGCGTGAAGCGTGACCAGAACTTCGTCGGGACTAAGGCGGGCGACCTCCCCTTCAACCCTGGGACCTTCAACTTCGGACAGTTCGGTGCCCGCCTCGGTGGCCCGATCATCAAGAACAAGCTCTTCTTCTTCGTCAATTACGAGAACGACGGCCTCGAGCAGCCGGGGACGACCTACCTGGCCAACACGGGCGGGCAACCCGTGCGGGGGAACACCACGCGCGTGCTGGAGTCGGACCTCACGCAGGTGAGCAACTTCCTCAAGCAGAACTTCCAGTACGAGACGGGAGCGTACGCTGGGTGGAACCTCAAGACGCCGTCGTCGCGCCTCATCACGAAGCTCGACTGGAACGCGAACGCCAGAAACAAGTTCTCGGTGCGCTACATCCAGCTCGACTCGAAGTCGGACTTCCCAATCTCGACGTCCAGCTCGCTGGGCTTTGGCGGCCGGCGCGACAACACCAACTCCATGTCGTTCTCGAACTCCGGTTACGCGGTGCTCGAAAACATCCGGTCGGTGGTGGCCGAGGCCAACTCGCTGATCGGGAACAACATGTCGAACAACCTCATCGTCGGCTACACCAGCAACGATGAGAGCCGCGAGCCCAAGGGGACGTTCTTCCCGCTCGTCGACATCCTGAAGGACGGCGTGGCGTACATGTCGTTCGGCTTCGAGCCGTTCACGCCGAACAACCAGCTGCGGTACAACACGTTGCAGCTGCAGAACAACTTCTCGATCTTCACGAACAACCACGACCTCACGTTCGGCGTCTCGGCGCAGCGGTATCGCTCGGAGAACGTCTTCTTTCCCGGGGCGCAGAGCGCCTACATCTACAACTCGCTCGCCGACTTCCTGACCGACGCGCAGGGGTATGTCGCCAACCCGAACCGGACGACGTCGCCGGTGACCCTGCGTCGTTTCCAGGTTCGCTACAACAACATCCCCGGGCAGAAGGAGCCGTTGCAGCCGCTGGAGGTGATCTACGCCGGCGCCTACGCGCAGGACGAGTGGCGCGCGACCAACCGCCTCAAGTTGACGTTCGGCGTGCGCTTCGACGTGCCGAGCTTCAAGGAGACCGGCTTCACCAACGCGCAGGCCAACGCCCTGACGTTCCGCGATGAAAAAGGGGCGCCGGCCAAGTACCAGACGCAGAAGCTTCCCGATGCCAACATCCTTTTCTCGCCGCGACTTGGCGTGAACTGGGACGTCTTTGGCGATCGTTCGACGCAGGTGCGTGGTGGAACGGGGATTTTTACCGGGAGTCCGCCGTACGTCTGGATCTCAAACCAGATCGGGCAGAACGGGATCCTGACGGGCTTCTCGGAGATCAACAACACCACCACCCGTCCGTTCAATCCGAATCCGGATGCGTACAAGCCGACGAACGTGACCGGCGCGCCGGCCGCGACGTACGAGCTCAACTTCACGAACCCCGACTACAAGTTTCCGCAGCTGTGGCGGACGAACGTCGCCGTCGACCAGAAGCTACCATGGGGCTTTACGGGGACGCTCGAGTTCCTGTACGGCAAGGATGTGAATGGGGCGTACTACATCAACGCCAACCTACCGGCGGCGCAGACCACCTTCACGGGTCCCGACACGCGCAAGCGTTGGACGTCGAACCGCATCAACTCCAACATCACCGCGGCTTATGTCCTCAAGAACCAGGACGTCGGGTCGTCGTACAGCATCGGCGGCTCGCTGGAGAAAGCGTTCGAGAACGGTTTCTTCATGAAGGCCGGCTACAACTACGGCGTGGCGAAGAACACGATCGACCCCGGCTCCATCGCCGGCGGGTCGTTCACAAACAACGCGATGTCGGGCGACCCGAACAACCCGGGGGTCGGCTACTCGGCCACGTCGCCCGGGCATCGCTCGTTTCTCGCCTTGTCGTACCGCAAGGAATACCTCAAAATGGGGGCGACGACGTTCTCGATGTTCGCCGAGCGCTTCACGCTGGGGAACACGAGCTACACGTTCAGCGGCGACCTCAATGGCGACGGCGGCTTCTCCAACGACCTGATCTACATCCCGCGCAGCACGAGCGAGATGAACTTCGAGACGTTCACGTCGTCGGGTAAGACGTTCACGGCGGCCGAGCAGGCGGCGGCGTGGGAAGCGTACATCCGCCAGGACGACTACCTGAGCAAGAACCGTGGCAAGTATGCCCAGCGCAATGCGGTCTTCCTCCCGCAGGCGCTGCGCGTGGACGCCAGCCTCACGCAGGACCTCTTCCGCGACCTGGGCGGGAAGCGCAACACCTTGCAGCTGGGCATCGACGTCCTCAACGCGGGGAACCTGATCAACAAGAACTGGGGGCTGGGACAGCGCCTCGTCACGAATACGCCGCTCATCGCCCGTGGCGCGGACGCCAGCGGCAAGGCGCTCTATCGCCTGCGCAACTTCGGCACCAACCTGCTCTCGAAGACCTATGAGCAGACGGCCGGCATCGGCGACGTCTATCGCTTCCAGCTCGGGTTGCGCTACAACTTCAACTGATCCGGCCGGCGGTCGGTTGACCGGCGGTTGATCCTGATGAACCTAACGAGCAAGGTCGCCTCCCCAGTGGGGGGCGACCTTCGCTTTTTCCGGTGGTGCTCGCAGGTAGAACCGGCGAGGGAACCGACAGATGCGCTGACAGATGCACCTGCAGGTGCACCGATATGTGAACAGGTGCGTCAACAAGTGCGTAGACAGGATTTCGTGATACGGGCCACACCAGGGAATGCGGGTCAGTATTGGCGTGCCGTGTGGCGTCGCAGCGCGGGAGCGCGCGCGATGATCGCCGTTGTGGCGATCGCAACTGCAACCGGCGCGTGCGCGCGGCGTGCACCGGACCGCATGTCGGCGTCGCCCAGCACCGCGCCCAGCGCAACGCCCAGCGCATCGCCGCGGGCGATCGTGATCTCGTTCGACTCGTTCAACGAACGGCGCGTGGTGGGGACCGTCGACTCCGCGCGCATTCCCGCGATCCGCGCCCTCTTTTCCGACGGGAGTTGCGCCGCCTCGGCGCAGCCGGCATTCCCCAGCGTCACGGCGGCGGGGCACGCCGCCGTGTGGACCGGGGCGTATGGCAACGTCAACGGGATTGCGGCCAACGCGCACCTGCGCCTCCGTGCGTCGCGCCACACCATCCTCGAGACGACCAACGGCTTCAACGTCGACGGACTGCGCGCCGAGCCGATCTGGATCACCGCGGCGGCGGCGGGACGGACGGTCTTTGGCCACCACGTGACCCAGGCGCCAGGGAGTCCGGGATATCCCACCGACGATGGCGAGCCCGGCGACACCTTCCTGGTGGCGCGCGCGCGGGCGGCGGCGGCACTGGCCTCGTCGAGGCTCTCGGTGCTCAACGGCTACAATCGCCCCTTGATGGCCCCCCGCGTGGCGACGCGGCGCAGTATGCAGCTGACGGCGGCAACGGGCTGGCGCGGACTTGGTAGCGCCGACGCCGCTCGCGCCGTGGAGTTCGCGCTCCCGCTCTCCGACGATTCCCTGGTGCGAGGGCGATCGCTGCACGTGCTCGTGCGGTGGACCGCAGGCGATTCCGTCCAGCTGTTCGCCGCCTTTGAGCGCGACCTGGCGCGGGCGGTGCGCGTGCTCCCGCACGGGGAGGAGCGCTCGCCGGTGCGCGGCCGCGCGTTGGCGCGGTACTTCTCGGCGCCGGTGGTGCTCGACCTCCCGGACGGGCGGCGCGCGTCGATGCGCCTTCGCCTCTTCGCCCTCGATGCGCGCGACACCTCCTTCGTGCTCTACGTGCCAGGGATGCAGCTGGCGGAGGCTAACCGTGGCGCGCTCACGGCGGCGTACGACGCGGCGGTCCCGGGGTGGGTGGGGAACTCGGCCGGATGGCTCTGGGAGAACGGCGACTTCGGGCGCACGATGCTGCAGCGGGGCGACGGGACGGCCGAGTGGCGCTGGCTGGAGAGCGCGGAATTGCTCACCCGCGGCTTTGTCGAGGGATCGGCGTGGGGGTGGCGGACGTTGGCCCCGGCGCTGATGCTCGACTACTTCCCGCTGGGCGACGACACCGACCACGCGCTGTGGGGGCTCCTCGACGCATCGGCACCGACGTACGACCCTGACCTTGCCGCCCGGGCGGTGGACGTGCGCAACCGGCTGTGGGAGCTGGTCGACCTGCGCCTGGCGGGGGTGATGCAGCTGGCGCGCGAGTCGCCCGGGACGCGGCTCTTCGTGGCCGGCGACCATGGGATGCGCGCCACCTGGCGCCGCTTCCGTCCCAACGTGGCCTTGCAGCAGGCCGGGCTTCAGGTGCTCGACGGCACCGGGCGCATCGACCTCGGGCGGACCCGCGCCGCTTCGGAGAACGGTTACTGGATTTCCGTGAACCGGGTGGGGCGCCGCGGAGGGATCGTCCCCGAGGGGGAGGCCGCGGCGGTGATGGATGACGTGCGTCGGGCGCTGCTCGCGGTGCGCGACGAGTGGGGGCGCCCGGTGGTGACGCAGGTGATCGATCGCCGTGACCCGAGGGCGCAATCGCTGGGGATTGGTGGTCCCGCCGCTGGCGACGTCTACTACGAGGTTGCTCCCGGGTACACATGGACGTGGGAGCCGGGCGGTCCGGTGGTGGACGACGCCCCGCGCGCCGTGGGAACACACGGGTATCCGTCGACATCACCCGACATGCACACGGTGTTTTGCGATTGGACGCCGGCGGGGGGCGGGACACGGCGTGCCGGCGTCGCGCGCCAGGTCGACGTGGCGCCGGCGGTGAGGCGGTGGCTCGGAATCGACCCGCCGAAATGATGCGCGGCGCGCCGGGGGGCGCGCCGCGGGGCTTCGTGCGAAGGGTGCGAGTGGGAGCTGGTCCTAGAAGATCTCGAAGTTGAAGTAGCGCTTCGGGTTCTTCTTGAGGTCGGCGGTCAGCGAGTCGACGCGCGCGAGGACCCGGCGAAGGTCATCGTAAAGCCCCGGGTCGTTGATCAGCTTGCCGGCGGTGCCGTCGCCCTTCTCGATCTTGCCCAGTACTGCATTGAGGCGGTCGCTGGTCGTCTTGAGCTCGCCGGTGACGGTGGCCATGTTCGCGCTCGCCGCGCGGAGCGACCGGACGGTGGAGTCGACCTGCGCCGAATCGATGGCCGCGGCCCGGGTGCGCACGGTGGCGATGGTGGATTGCAGCTCGCGGGACTGGAGCGCGGCGATCTGCGCCAGCTGCACGACGAGGCGGTTGGCCGCCGCCAGCGTCTCGCGCATGTCGCGCATCCCGCCCGAATCCACCATTTGCTGCTTGGCCGAGCCAAGGATCGCGTTCACCCCGGCGGTGATCGTGTCGGCGCGGGCGGTCAGGAGGGACATGCCGGCAGCGGCTACACCGATGGGGACCGTATCGCCCTCGGCAAAGGTCTCGGCGGTCGCGCCACTCGGCGTGAGGGCGATGGCCTGGTCGCCAAAGAAGCCGTTGGGGACGACCGCCGCCTTCGTCCCTTGCGGGACCTTGTGCTGGTCCTGGATGCGGTAGGTGGCGATGATCGTCCCCTTGGGATCGAGTTCGATCTTGTCCACGAAGCCGACCGTCACTCCAGCGAGCCAGACGGGCTGTCCCTGCTTGAGCCCGGCCCCCCACGGGAAGCGCGAGTAGAGCGGGTAGCCGGCATCGAGGCCACCGCGGGAGAGCCAGAGCGCGCCCATGATGATCACGGCAAGGGCCGCCGTGGTGAAGATGCCCACGAGTACTTCGTCGCGCCGTTTCATCCTTGGAGCTGGTTGGCGAGGAGGGAGGCGGTGAGGGCGTCGAGCACCAGAATCGCGACCGAGGTGACGACGACGGCCTTGGCCGTCGAGCGCCCGACGCCTTCGGCGCCGACATCGGTCACGTAGCCCTCATAGGA
Organism: Gemmatimonadota bacterium; assembly: GCA_027346425.1. Taxonomy (GTDB): domain Bacteria; phylum Gemmatimonadota; class Gemmatimonadetes; order Gemmatimonadales; family Gemmatimonadaceae; genus SCN-70-22. The sequence goes on from DAIESF010000267.1 coordinate 14,397, forward strand.
ACACAGGAAGGCGATCGCCGCGCCGAAGATCGTCGCCTTGATCAGCGAGTAGGCAATCTGGAAGAACGTGTACGAAAGGCGGAGCCCTTCGGAGAACTGCTGCCAGCTGACGTCCGTGGCCGAGATCGAGGTGAACGCTGCCATCGTCACCCCGACCGCGTTGGCGAAGATGACGAGGAGGGGGAGCATGATCGTGGCCGCGATGAGGCGGGGGACGATCAGATAGGCCACCGGGTCGTACGAGAGCGTCTCCAGCGCGTCGATCTGCTCGGTGACGCGCATCGTCCCGATCTCGGCCGTCATCCGAGCCCCCACGCGCCCGGTGAGGACCAGCCCCGTAAGGAGCGGGCCAAGCTCGAGGATGATCATCTGCCGGGAGATGAGCCCGACCACCGACAGCTGCACTCCGGGGAAGAGCTGGTATCGCGTCTGCAACGCGATGACCGAGCCGATGAAGGCGGCGACGATGGCAGCGAGGGGGAGCGAGTCGACGCCGATGCGCCGCATCTGGGCGGCGACGAGGGGGAGGTAGGTGCGCCACTCGGTCGCGAGGGCGCGCATGGTATCGCGCAGGAAGTAGACGCGGTCGCCGATGTCGGCGAAGAGTCCCACCCCGGCACGGGCCACCGTGCGGAAGACGCGGATCCCGGTCCGCTGCATCACCGGGAACTCCTCGGTGGGGCGGTGGGTCCCGTGCATCGGCGACGTGATCACGTGCGCACCCGCAGGAGCATGATGAGGCCGAGGACGCCGAAGACGGCGTTGGGGATCCAGGCCGCTGCCTCGGGCGAGAACATTCCCTTGCCGCCGACCGCTTTGGTGAGCTGGATCATGATGAGGAAGATGACGGTCGTGCCCAGCGAAAGCCCGATCCCGTACGCGGCCCCGCCGCGCTGGTTGCTGGTGGCGAGGGGGGCGCCGAAGAGGGCGATGATGAAACAGGTGACCGGGAGGGCGATCTTGAGCGCCCGATCGACGCGGAGGACGTTGACGTCGCTCCCCGAACGTTCGAGGGCGGCGATGTAGCGGCCGAGTTCCTTGTATCCCATGTCGCTGGGGGCCTTCGATGAGGCCATCAGCCGCACCGGGGTCTCGGTCATGTGGCGATCCTGGAGCGAGTCGAAGCGAAAGACCACGTCGTGCCCGGGGGCCGGGACGACGTGCAGCGTTCCGTTGCGCAGCGACCAACCGCCCGCCGAGTAGACCCCTTCGTTGGCGGTGATGAGGTACGTGAAGTAGTCACGAGACCCCTCGCGCCCCTTGCGTTCGACTTCGACTCCTTCCATCGAGGCGCGTTCCACGTTGAGCAGCGATGCCTTATAGACGCGTCCGAACTCGGCGGCGTACGTGAAGTTGAAGCGTTCGTTGCCGCTGGTGAACTTCGTCTCCTGCAGCAGGTCGCTGCGCCGCTTGTTGGTGGTGGGGGCCATTTCCCCCAGGCCGAGGGCGAGCACGGCGGCCACGATGGCGCCGGCGAAGATCGGGAGCGTGAGGCGATGGAACGAGATGCCCGACGCCTTGGCCGCGGTGATCTCGGCGTGGCGGGTGAAGGCGCCAATGGAGAAGACGGTCGCGAAGAGGACCGCCGCCGGGAGCGCCATGAACATCGAGTCCGGGATCCAGTACAGGTAGCTCAGCGCAATCGCCTTGGTGGTGAGGTTGCGATTGAGGTACTTGTCGATGTTGTCGGTGAGGTCGAAGATCGTGACGATCAGCGGGAAGCCTAACGACGTGCTGAGGAAGATCTTCGTCCACTCGCCCATGACGTAGCGGTCGAGGGGGCGGAGGAGCCAGCGCATCATGCGGCACCGTCCCGGCGGCGCCGGAAGAGCCCCGTGAAGGCGTCGATGATCTCGGTGATGTCGCCGCCGCGCGAGGTGGCGGACTCACGTCCCATGCGGGAGAGGAGGATCACCGCCACGAAGGTGAACAGGATGTTGGCCGACCACATGGCCCAGAATGGGGTGAGGATGGCGCGGTCGGCCAGTGCTTCGCCGGCAATCAGGCCGACATAATACAGCCCGAAGACGCCGAGACTCACCCCGATCACGAGCCCGACGCCCCCGCGCGGGAAGCGCAGCGCGATCGGGGCGCCCAGCAGGACGAAGATGACGCAGGCCATCGAGATGGCGAACTTTTTCTGGATCTCGACGGCGTACTGGTTGATCTGGGTGCGGGCGCTGAGCATCTGGCTGCGCGCCGTCTCCATCACGATCGCCGCCGGTTGGGGGGCGGCCCCGGCCGAGGGGGGGAGGGTGGTGCCGGGAACGTAGCCGGGGGGCGTGGGGACGACGCCGGCGGGTGGCGTGGGTGGGACGTAGCCGGGCGGGGTGTACCCCGGCGTGTTGGCCCCCGGCGTTCCAGGGGGGACGGCGCTGTCGGTCCGGATCCCCGTGGGGAGCGGCGGGACGCTGTCGCGTTTCGTCGTGTCGCGTGCGGCGCGCAGGGTATCGCGCTTCTGCGTGGAGTCGCGCTTCTGCGCGGTGTCCCGCTTCTGCGCGGTGTCCCGCTTCTGCGCGGTGTCCCGCTTCTGCGCGGTGTCCCGTGCCTGCGCGCTATCCCGCCGCTGTGCGCCGGCTGCCTGCGGCGCGGGCGGCGCCTGTTGC
>DAIESF010000269.1 GCA_027346425.1 Gemmatimonadota bacterium
TGCCGGGACGGCGATCTTCAGCTCCCCCTTGAGGTAGCGCCCGGTGAGCGAACCGGGGACGCGCACGATGTCGTCCACACTCCCGGCGGCCACGACGCGCCCGCCGTGCTACCCCGCCCCGGGGCCGAGGTCGATGACGTAGTCGGCCTCGCGGATCGTGTCCTCGTCGTGCTCGACGACGATGACCGTGTTGCCCAGGTCGCGCAGTTGCTTGAGGGTGGTGAGGAGGCGCGCGTTGTCGCGCTGGTGCAGCCCGATCGAGGGTTCGTCGAGGATGTAGAGGACGCCGACCAGGCGCGAGCCGATCTGCGTCGCGAGGCGGATGCGCTGCGCCTCGCCGCCCGACAGCGACTCGGCCGACCTGCCTAACGTGAGGTAGTCGAGCCCCACGTCATCGAGGAAGCGGAGCCGTTCCCGCACCTCCTTCAGGATGGGAGTGGCGACTTCGGCGTCGAGCCCGGGCTTGCCGTTGGATCGGACGGGAACCGCATCGAAGTAGCGGCGCGCCTCGCCGATCGACATCTCCACGACCTCGCCGATGTTGCGCTCGTGCACGGTGACCGCCAGCGACTCCGGCTTCAGGCGCCGCCCGCCGCAGCTGCCGCAGGGACGCACGACCATGAACCCTTCCAGCTCCATCCGGATGCTGTCCGAGTCGGTCTCGCGGTAGCGACGCTCGACGTTGGCGACGATCCCTTCCCACGCAACGGGAGTCGGGATGCGGGAGACGGGAGCCCGCTTGGCGGTGGCGGTGGATTTCGCGCGCTTCCTGGGCTTCGCCTCGTCGTCGTCGCTCGCCTGCGCACCACCGGTGCTCCCGTGCAGGAGGGCGCGGCGCGCCTTCTCGCTGAGCCTCCCCCACGGGGTGCTCAGGTCGAAGCCGAGTTGCTTCGCGAGGCCGGGGAGGATCACGCGGCGGAGGTAGCCATCGGGCTCGCCCCAGGGGAGGATGACCCCCTCGAGTATCGTGAGCGACGGATCGCCGACGATGAGATCGGCGCTCACCTCGCGACGGGTGCCAAGACCGCCGCAGGCCGTGCAGGCGCCGAACGGGGAATTGAACGAGAAGTGCCGCGGCTCGAGCTCGGGCATCGAGATCCCGCATGCGGGGCAGCCGTACCGCTCCGAAAAGAGGTGCGTGCTCTTCTCCCCCCCGTGCTTCACTACTTCGACGAGTCCCTCGGCCAGCTTGAGGGCGGTCTCGATCGAGTCGGTCAGGCGACCACGATCGTCGGCACGGACGACCAGCCGGTCGACGACGATGGACACGTCGTGGTTGACGCGGCGGTTGAGCTTGGGCGGATTGGCCAGCTCGACCAGGTCGCCGTCGACGAGGGCGCGAATGAAGCCCTGCTTGCGCGCCGCCTCGAAAAGCTCACGGAACTCCCCCTTTCGACCGCGCACGAGCGGGGCAAGGATCTCGAGCCGCGTCCCCTCGGGCCACCCCAGGATGTTGTCGGTGATTTGTCCCGCGCTCTGTCGCTGGACCGGGCGACCGCAGTTGGGACAGTGCGGCGTCCCGGCGCGGGCAAAGAGGAGGCGGAGGTAGTCGTAGATCTCGGTGACCGTCCCCACCGTCGAGCGCGGGTTGTGCCCGGCGGTCTTCTGCTCGATGGAGATGGCCGGCGAGAGTCCCTCGATCGTGTCCACGTCGGGCTTCTCCATGAGCCCGAGGAACTGCCGCGCATATGCCGACAGCGACTCCACGTACCGCCGCTGCCCTTCGGCGTAGATGGTATCGAAGGCGAGCGACGATTTCCCCGACCCCGACAGCCCGGTAATGACGGTGAGCTTGTCGCGCGGGATGGTGACGTCGACGTTCTGCAGGTTGTGCTCGCGGGCTCCGCGAACGATCAGGGATTCGTCGGGCATAGGTCCCCGAATATTGACCGAAGGCCCCTCCGGCTTCAAGGCGGGTAACTGGCGGGCGATAAGTGACGTCTGCTAGCTCTCCGCTGTCCCTGCTGGGGCGGATCGCGCCCCGGCCCGCGCATCCCGGAACACCAGAATCCATGCCCCACACCGATGCCGTCGTCGTCATGACGACCGTGGCCTCCGCCGACGAGGGGGCCGCGCTCGTGCGCGCCCTCCTCGAGCGTCGACTGATCGCCTGCGGAACCCTCCTCCCTGGTTCACGGTCGCTCTACCGCTGGGAAGGGAAGATCGCCGACGAGCAGGAGACCGTGATCCTCATGAAGACCCGCTCGGCCGTGCTGCATGCCATCGAGAAGGCATTCGCCGAGCTGCACCCCTACAAGGTCCCCGAACTCCTCGCCCTCGAGGTGCAGTGGGGACTCGAGAAGTACGTGAACTGGATCAACGACGAAACGTCGGTGGCTCTGCTCTGATGTCCCGTTCCTCCTGAGGCATGCACATCGCCGTCACCATCGACGACCTGGCCTTCGTGGTCGCCGACGCCATCGCGCGCCCGGTGGGCGCCGAGCTGCGCGCCGTGACTCCCGTGATCCGGCGGCTCGAACAGGCGGCGGGCGACGGCCTGCTCCGTCAACTGCAACTCACGCAGCCGCTGGAGGTGGGCGCGGCGGTCGTGACAGGCGCCGGAGCGCTGGCGGTGGACCTGATGATCCACGCGGTCGTGTCGACGCCAACCGAGGCGGTGTCGCGCGACGGCGTGCGCCGGGCGACCGCCAGTGCGCTACAGCGGGCGCACGACTTCGCGGTCGAGCGCCTGGCCATCGCCCCCTTCGGACTCGGGGCCGGCAACCTCGACATCGACGATGCGGCGCAAACGATGATCGCCGCGATGCGCGCGCACCGCGGGCATCGTCCGTGTCCGTCGGCGGTCACGATCGTGGTCGAGAGTGATTTCGAAGCGGAGGCGTTCCGGATCGCACTGGCGCGCGCGGGGCGGGTCCAGTGAACGCGCGGGGGGTGACGGCGATCGCCATCCTCGCCGCTTGGGGAGCCGGGATCGCCGCCTTCGCCCAACGCGAGCTCTCACGCTCGCCGCGCGAGAAGCTGGCCGAGGCGGCAACGCGCGTGGCCCCCGGGGCCACCTATTTCGCCATTCGGCACGAGGGGCGACACGTCGGCTTCGCCTCGAGCACGATCGACACCATCCCGGCCGGCTTGCAGGTGACGGACTACATGGTGGCCGACCTTGCGGTGCGCGGCGCGATGCAGCGCACGAGGGCGCAATCGGTCGTGCGCCTCTCGCGGGGTCTGGCGCTCCGCGACTTCACCATGGCCTTCGTGAGCGATTCGCTCGCCGTACGAGTGGCCGGTCGGACGGTGGGCGACACCCTCCTCGAGTACGTGGTGAGCGCCCCGGGGACGAGCGGCGACACCACCCGCGTGCGCCTGACGGAGCCGCTCCTCCTCCCCATCCTCGTGCCGCTGGTGATCGCGTTAGGCGATCCCCCCGCGGTCGGTGACGCGCGGCGCGTGGACACGTTCGACCCGGTGACCATGTCACCGCGGACGCTGGCGGTCACGATCCGCGCCGAGTCGCTCTTCGTCCTCGTGGACAGCGCCGCCTACGACCCCAACACGCGCCGGTGGCTGGGCGCGCACGCCGACACGGTGCGCGGATTCCACCTGGTCGCCGACGACAGCAGCGCCTTCGACACGTGGGTCGACGAGCTGGGACGGGTGATCGCGGCACGGGCCCCCGGCGGCCTGACCATGCGCCGCACGGCATACGAGACGGCGTTCGAGAACTGGCGTACCGCGAGCCCGCTGCGCGCCGACGCACCGCAACGGGACGCCCCGGACGGGATTCCCGCACTCCCCGCCGGCGACTCGCTCGCCCTCACCCCCCTCGACACGCTGCGTCTCCGCGTGCGCGGCGTCGACCTCTCGCGACTCCCCGTTCATGGCGGATCGCAGACCGTGCACGGTGACACGGTGATCGTGATCCGCGACGCGGCGCCGGCGTTGCAGCCGTCGTTCCCGCTCCCGCCGAGCGACGCAATGCGCGCTCGCTTCGCGCGCGAGCTGCGCCCGGAACCGATGCTCGAGGTGGAGCATCCCGCTATCATCGCCCTGGCCCGGCGGCTCTCGCGGCGCGAAGCCATGGCCGATGTCGTCATCCGGCGTATCGCGGCGTGGGTGCGCGACTCCGTGGTGCAGGCGCCATCGGTCACCCTTCCCAGCGCACTCGGGACCTTGCGATCGCGGCACGGCGATGCCAACGAACGCGCGCAGCTCTTCGTGGCCCTCGCGCGCGCGGCCGGGATCCCGGCGCGCACGGTGAGCGGCATCGTGGTGGACAAGGGCGCGCGCTACTACCACGCGTGGGGCGAGGTCATGCTGCAGCGCTGGGTTGGCGTGGACCCGACGCTCGGGCAGTTCCCCACCGACGCCTCCCACCTCCGCCTGCTGGCGGGGGGACTGTCCCTGCAGGGCGAGCTGGCGCGCCTCGCCGGCCGGCTCGACCTCGACGTCATTTCCCGCGTCCCTCGGACGTCATCGCGATGATCGAACTCAAGAGCCTGACCAAGACGTACGGCAGCTTCGTCGCCGTCGACGCCATCGACCTCTTCGTCCCCAAAGGCGAGCTGTTCGGCTTCCTTGGACCGAACGGCGCCGGCAAGACGACGACGCTGCGGATGATCGCCGGAATCTTGCGCCCGACGGCAGGAAGCGTCCGCATCGCGGGGCTCGACCTGGCGACGGATGCCATGGCCGCGAAGGCGAAGCTCGGCTTCATCCCCGACCGCCCCTTCATCTACGAGAAGCTGACCGGGATGGAGTTTCTCCGATTCGTGGCCGGGCTCTATCGCGAGGAGGGGGAACGGATCGAACACCGGTCCCGCGAACTGCTGGCGCTCTTCGACCTCGAGGACTGGCGCGACGAGCTGGTCGAGTCGTACTCGCACGGGATGCGGCAGAAGCTGATCGTCTCCAGCGCCTTCGTGCATCGTCCCGACGTGATCGTGGTCGACGAGCCGATGGTCGGACTCGACCCCAAGGCAGCGAGGACGCTGAAGGACCTGTTCCGGGAGTACACGCGGCGCGGGCACACGATCATGATGTCGACGCACACCCTCGAGGTCGCGCAGACGATGTGCGACCGGATCGGGATCATCCAGAAGGGGAAGATTCGCGCCTGCGGGACGATGGACGAGCTGCGGCGGAATGCCGAGCGTGGCGACGAGGGGCTCGAGGAGATCTTCTTGCGGCTGACGGGAGAGAATGCGGCGCGCGGGTTGGTCGAGGTGCTCGATGCCTAACGATCCTCTCGCCCCCTTCCCGGCCGGACCGGACCCCGGCCTGGTGGAGCGGCACCGCCGCCTGTCGGGGGCGCACGCCGCCCTCCCCGGCGATGCCGCGCGCTATACGCCGGCCGGCGGGCGCATCGTCCCCTCGCCCGGCGGCGGTGTCTCCCTGTGGCACCTGCTCTCGCCCAAGTGGCTCACCGCCCGCGCCCGCTCGGCGACCGCGGAGACGGGGCGCACCGCCAGGTATGCGCTCCTCGGGGTCATCGGGCTCGGCTTCTGGGCCTTCGCCTTCGGCGCGCTCTACCGCGTGCTCGCCTACTTCAAGGGAGTCGAGGAGATCGGGGCGCTCCTCGCCGGCAAGCTTCTGGGGGTCCTCCTCCTGTCGTTCGTCTCGATCCTCCTCCTGTCGAACATCATCACCTCGCTCTCCAGCTTCTTCCTCGCCCGCGACCTCGACCTGCTGGTCTCGGCGCCGGTCGACTGGCTCACGCTGTACGGAGCCAAGCTGCTGGAGACGATGCTGCACTCGAGCTGGATGGTGGTGCTCCTCGCCATTCCCATGCTGAGCGCGTACGGCATCGCCTACGAGGGGGGGGTGCTGTTCCCGCTGGTGGCAATCGCCGCCTTCATCCCCTTCCTCATTCTCCCCTCGGTCGTGGGGAGCGCCATCACCCTGCTCCTGGTCAACATCTTTCCCGCCAGGCGCACGCGCGACATCCTCTCCGTCATCACGGTCATCGCCGGGGCCGGCGTGGTGGTGCTCATCCGCCTCATGCGCCCGGAGAAGCTGGCGCGTCCCGAGGGGTTCCGGTCGCTGGTGGAGTTCATCTCGGTGCTGCGCGGCCCCACGTCACCGGCCCTCCCCAGCGAATGGCTGCAGCGCTCGCTGATGGGATGGCTCACCGGCGACTTCGACGTGCTTCCGCTCTATCTCCTCTGGTCGACCGCAGCCGCCTTCGTCGTGCTGGGGGCGTTGCTGCATCGAGCCCTCTACACGATCGGCTTCACCAAGGCGCAGGAGAGTGCGCAGCAGGGCGTGCGCAACGCAGGGAAGCCCGGCCTCCTTGCCCGGCTGCTTGCGCCTGTCGGGACCGTGAAGCGCGAGCTGATCCTGAAGGAAGTCCGTGTCTTCTTCCGCGATACCACGCAGTGGTCCCAGCTCATCCTGCTCGGGGTGCTGGTGGTCGTGTACGTCGTGAACATCAAGTTCCTCCCGCTCACCGGCGACGGGATCACCTTCTTCATCGTGAACCTCATCCCCTTCCTCAACCTGGGACTGGCGGGGTTCGTGCTGGCGTCGGTCGCCGCGCGATTCCTCTTTCCGGGCGTGAGCCTCGAAGGGCGGTCGTGGTGGCTGCTGCGGTCGAGCCCGATGTCGATGCGCGAGCTGCTGTGGTCCAAGTTCTGGGTTGGGACGATCCCCCTCCTCGTCCTGGCGCTCGCCATCGTCACCGTGACCAACACGCTGATGCAGGTAAGCCCCTTCATGTTCGCCGTGTCGATCGGGTCGATCACGCTACTCACCTTCGCCATCGCCGGGCTGGCGGTCGGTTTCGGGACCCTGTACCCGCGCTTCGAGACCGAGAACGCGGCGCAGATTCCCACGTCGTTCGGCGGCCTCATGTTCATGATGACCGCGGTCCTGGTCATCGGCGGGATGATCGTCCTGGAGGGGCGCCCCGTGTACCGCTACCTGAGCGCGCGGCTGTACGGTGCCCCGGACAGCGTCGACCCGACGGAGCTGGTGATCGGATTCGGCCTGGCCGCCCTCCTGTGCCTGCTGGCGACCTTTGTTCCGCTGCGCATGGCGCAGCGTCGACTCGAGGCGCTGGAGCGTTAGGCGCGGCGGCGCGCTCGCTGCGTCATCGCGCGGCGAGCGCGGTCCCGCAGTCGTCGCAGAACCTGGCGCCTGGCGTTCCGATCACGTGGCCGCACGCCGGGCACGCGCCGATGGCCGCGCCGCACTGCGAGCAGAAGCGCGCCGACGGTTCGGGGCGGGGCCCGCAGGACAGGCAGGCGACGACGTGCTCCCGTTCCTCCCGGACCAGCCGCTCGGCCAGCGCATCGAGATCGGCGGCGCCGGCGCCCGTCGCCGACGGCTCCACCGCGCGCGTCGTCGGCGCGACCTGCTCGTCGGCGGCAGGCGTCGCCGCCACCCGGGCCCCGGCACTGGCCCGTGCCGTCGCCGCACGTCGCTCGAGCGCGGTGCGCAGCGCCTGGTAATCGGGCTCGGCGAGCTTGCCCATCGCCCGATCGAGCTCGAGTTCCTCGAACTCGCTGGCGAAGGGACTCTCGTCGGCCGCCACGCGGTCGCCGACAGCCACAACAGGCGCCGCGCCTGTCGGTGCGGCGGTCGTCACGGCCCCGCCCGGGCGCCCCTCACTCGGGGACGGGGGGCGGTGGTCGCTCGCACTGCGCTTCAAGAACGGGGCGGCGGCGAAGGCAACGCCTCCGACGACCAGCAGGATGCCAACGATGAGTGCGGTCATTCGTGGTCGCTCCCTGTGGGAGCGGTGGCGTTGGAGGGGACGAGGCCTCGCGCCACCTGCACCAGGGCGGCGACGACGAGGAGTGCCAGGGCAAGCGTCCAGCAGGACGCGAAGGGAACCACCGTCAGCTGCACACGGACGCCCTCATCCGCCGCGACGTCCAGGAGCTGCACGCGGAGGTCCTCACCGATGCCGGCGAGGATCGCCGGGCGGGCCACCGCGGGGCCCAGGGACTCGTCGCGGCTGTCGACGTACTCGCGCTGCTCCACCGACAGGAGCGGGCGGGGGCGCGCGTCTCGCCACGGTTCGAGCGCAACCGCGACGACGTGCGCGTTGCGGTCCTGGTAGCGGGACACACCCTGGTGCGCGAGGGCGACCGGTGCACCGAGCCGCATGGCTACCTCGCCCCGGGCCCCGCCGGCGAGTGCGAGCGACGAGGTGAGGGGCTGCCCCTCTCCCGCCGCGCCCAGCGACACGCCGGCGGCTGCAAGGGTGCACAGGATTGTGGGCAGCCGGTCGAGCCCTCCCCCGCGCGTCGCGAGCTGCACGACGGCGACCGCGAGCAACAGCCCGGCGAGGAGCGACCAGCCGAGCGCTGGCGAGTGCAGCGGGGCGAGCCACACCCCGAGCGCCCCCCCGGCGACGCCGCCGGCCGGAAGCGCCCACAGCGCGCGGCGCATGGACGCTCCGCCAGACGCAACGCCACCCAGCGCCGTCGCGATCCCCCCGGCCACCAGCATCCACTGGGCCGCCGTTCCCGTCCATTGTCCCCCGTCCCCCGCCAGCCAGAGCGTGGCCGCCGCACCGCCGGCGAGGGCGATGATCGCCACGACGGCGAGCGCGCGCGCCCACCCTGACGCGCCTTGCGCCACGGCGGCAGCAGCCCCCGAGGCCGCCGCCCCGAGCGACACGACGGCGAACACGGCGACGGCCGCTGCTCCCCCGGCGCGCGGCTGGATGCCGAGGAGGACGACGCTCATCAGCCCCAGGGCGCCCAGTGCGATACTGAACGACGCCGCGGCATGCCGCCGAGCGCCCTGCCATGCGAAGACCAGGGCGACCATGGCGGGCACGAGGGCGCCCCCCCATGCAGCTGGCGGCACCGGGTACTGGGCGACCCCGGCGGCAAACGCCCCACGCGCGGTGCCAAACATGGCGACGGCGAGCGCCGCCAGCGACAGGACGGTGATCGTGGACGCCCCCGGTGCGGGGCGCCCGGGTTGGGTGCCGTCTGCCAGATGGTCGGCGGCCGCGACGACACCGGCGGCGCCGAGCGCGATGGCCACCGACAGCGCCACGCGTCCGAGGACAGACCACGGATGCTGCAGCGCCGGGGTGAGGCCCAATCCCTCCGTCGGCACCCACGGGAGGGTGGCAAACGGGGCCGCGGCGAGCGACGCGGCGCACAGCGCCATCACGATCGCTCCGGCAGCCGCAATCCCCAGCGAACTCCTCGCCCGTGCGGAGGCGAGGACGCCGGCGATCGCCACCATCGACGCGGTCGGCAGGACCGCGCCGGCCGGGAGGCTCCACAGCGCCGCCACCCGGTACGGAGCGGGGACGTTGAGGGCGATCGTGCGCGCCACGTAGCTGATGGTGACATCGCCCGACAGGAGCAACGCGAGCAGCGCCGCCGTCGCGGCGGCCGCGGCGACGCCACTGGCCACGAGGGCCCGTTCGGCCGACCGCCGGGCCGGATGTCCGGGAGGCTGTGCCGTCAACCCGCCGATGAAGGCCCACGCCGCAAACAGGGCGGCTGCCCAGGAGGCCAGGAGACCCGCAGCAGCCATCTAGCGCGGCACGTCGGATTGCATCACGCGCTCACCCATCCCCGCGGCGCAGCGCTTCCTGTCGCACCTGAGTCATGATCCGCTCCAGTGCCGCTTCGGCCGATGCTCGCTCGTCCGCCGCCCAGGGGCCGGCGGCGTGGCGATTGATCTCGCGCACCTGGTCGATCATGTCGTTGATCAGCATCCGGAGCAGGACGTTCTTGCGCTGGTCGCGCGGGACGTCGTTGTCGGCGGTCATAGGTGAGGAGAGAAGGGCGGGTGCCGCTCGGTGGGCGTCATGGCTACTTGTGCGACCAGTGAATGATGGCGACGGTTGCCGCTCCCGCGCCACCGGCATCCCACGCCAGGTCGCGCCCGCTGAAGCGACCGCCGCGCCGCTGATCGACGAATTCCTTTCCTAACGACGCCGCGGTCGTCACGATCGATGCCTGCCAGAGGGCGGCACGACGGGTGGTATCGTTCCGGTGCAGAGCCGCGTAGGCCAGCGACTTGATCGCCGCGGCCGCCAGGAAGTGCTTCACCTTGTCACTCCCCGTCCACCGGTCGCCGGGCGGGGTCGAGAGGGTGAAGGCAAAGGCGAGGACTAACCGCATGGTGGGTGTCCGATCATGCGCGGTCGGCCGCCCAGGAAAGCGTGGCCCGTACCTCGCGTTGCCATCCCGCATAACCCGCCGCGACGGTCGCAGGGAGGCGTTGGGGCGAGAAGCGCGTGAAGTGTCGCGATGCGAGGAAGGCCTCCGGGGACTGCCAGACCCCGGAGGCGATCCCGGCGAGCCCCGCCGCGCCTAACGCGGTGGTCTCGATCATCGCCGGACGCTCGACCGTCACCTGCAGCACGTCGGCCTGGAACTGCATGAGCCAGTCGTTGGCGGTGGCGCCACCATCCACGCGCAGGCGGTCGAGGGCCACACCCTGCTCGCGCACCGTGGCCACCACGTCGGCGGTGCCATACGCCATCGCCTCGAGCGCGGCGCGCACGAGGTGCGCGCGTGTCGTGCCGCGGGTGAGCCCGACGATGGTGCCGCGCGCCTCCGGGGCCCAGTGCGGCGCCCCGAGCCCCACCAGGGCCGGGACGAAGTACACGCCCCCGGTGGATTCGACCGACTGGGCCATCGCCTCACTCTCGGCGGCCGTCGACACCAGCTGCAGACCGTCGCGCAGCCACTGCACCGCCGCGCCCGCAACGAAGATCGCCGCCTCGAGGGCGTAGACCGGATTGCCTAACGCATCGCAGGCGACGGTCGTCAGGAGCCCGCTCCCGCCCTTCGGGCGCGACGCGCCGGCGTTGAACAGGAGAAAGGCCCCGGTGCCGTACGTGTTCTTCCCCTCCCCGCTCGCCCAGCACCCCTGCCCATAGAGCGCCGCCTGCTGGTCGCCCGCGACGCCACAGATGGGGATCTCGGCGCCGAAGTGCTCGCGACGCGCCACACCGAACGCGCCGGCCGAGGGCCGCACCTCGGGGAGCAGGGGGCGCGGGACCCCGAACAGGTCGCACAACGGCGCGCTCCACGTCCCGGCATCGATATCGTACAGCATCGTGCGCGAGGCATTCGTGGGATCGGTGACGTGCAAGGCACCGCCAGTGAGCGTCCAGATCAGCCAGGTGTCGATCGTCCCGGCCAGCAGCTCGCCGTCGGCGGCGCGCCGGGCCAGCGTTTCGTCGCGCAGCATCCATTCGAGCTTGGTCGCCGAGAAATACGGATCGATGACGAGCCCCGTGCGCTGGGCGATCTCCTCGGCGCGCGGCGACAGCTCGGCGCAGCGCTCGGAGGTGCGGCGATCCTGCCAGACGATGGCGCGAGAGACGGGGCGACCGCTCGCGCGTTCCCACAGCACGACCGTCTCGCGCTGGTTGGTGATCCCGATGGCATCGGGGGTGACCCCAGCCATCGCGATGGCCTCGCGCGCCGCGTCGCGGGTGCGGTGGAAGATCTCGTCGGCGTCGTGCTCCACCCACCCCGGCTGCGGGTAGTGCTGGGTGACCTCACGGTAGGCGCGTCCAGCGATGGATCCATCGGCGCGGACAACGAGGCAGGTGGAGCCGGTGGTCCCTTGGTCGATGGCGAGGACGTGGCGCATTTGCCTCTAGAAGTCGAGAAGACGAGAAGACGAGAAGACGAGAGGACGAGAGGACGAGAGTGCGGTGGGGGAATTCGATTGGAGCGGGAATGGAATGATGATGGAGGTGGGTGGGCGCGGAGCGACCTTG
>DAIESF010000270.1 GCA_027346425.1 Gemmatimonadota bacterium
ATCACGCCGCCCGGGATCATGAACGAGGAGTGCGGCCACTGCCCGCCGAAGATGGCGTACACCTCGACCGGCTTGGCCGAGAGGGTGACGCCGGGCTCGAAGCTCGTCCCGACAAACGGAGCAAAGCGCCGCACCACTTCGTCGTACTCGGGGAGGCGGGCGTAGTTCTTGTTGGTGAGGTCGATCGCGAAGAGGGCGTAGAACCAGCGCGGGATGGACAGCAACGTCTCGCACGCCTGTGCGATGTTGCGGATGAGCGTCGCGTTATGCGGGACGTGCGTCTTCCATGCCGTGTCCAGCGCGTACACGGCCTTCGTGAGGTGGCTGCCGCCGCAGATTCCGCAGATGCGCGGCGTCACGATCAGCCCCGCCTGCGGATCCTTTCCGCGCAGGATGATCTCGAAGCCGCGAAACATGCTTGCTTCGGTCCAGGCGCTGGTGACGACACCGTCGCGCAGCGAGATTTTCAGGTCCAGGTCGCCCTCGACGCGTCCGAGCGGGGAGATCCGCATATCGGACGGCGTGGGCATGGTCGTCGTGGCCATTACGTATGCTCTATGTCGAGGGTGATCAGACGACGAACATGTCTTCTTTCGCCCACTTGGGGGCCGCGATGCGCGCCGCTGCCGCGTGGGCCATGTACGACACATGGTCGGTCCCGCTCGGGACTTCCTTCGGGATCGTCCCGCTGATCTTCTGCGTCTTGAAGACCGTCCCCGGCTTGAGGTCGTGGAACGGGAACTCGGGCTCGGTGCACCCGGTGCAGGGCATCCCGGCGCGCGTCTTCGACGACTGGCGGTTCCACAGGATGCGGTTGCAGGGCGAGTGCGTCATCGGCCCGCGGCAGCCCAGCTCGTAGAAGAGACACCCTTGGCGCGTCCCCTGGCCGAACTCCATCGTCGACTGCTTGTATTCGAAGTATTGCACGCGCGTGCAGCCGGTCTGCGTGAACGTCTTGAAGAAGGTCACCGGGCGTTGCAGCTCGTCGAGCGCGATGTCGCCGGCGCGACCTGCGGCGATCGCCACGAGGATCTGCGTGATCCAGTCCGGGTGCGCGGGGCACCCGGGAATGTTGACCACCGGCAGTCCCCACTTGGACTTGAAGTCGGTGCCCAGGAAGCCGCCGTGATTCCGCTTGAGGTATTGCAGTCCGACGTTGTCCACCGGGTTGGGTTCGGTCGCCGGGATTCCACCCCAGCACGCGCAGTCACCGATCGCGACCACGGCGCCGGCCTGCGCCGCCAGGTCCTTGACCCAGTCCTTCATCGGGCGGTCGGCGAACATGTTGAACCGCCCCGTCCCGTTCGGTCCCAGGATCACTGTCCCCTCGAACACGAAGAGGTCGAGCTGCTTGCGCCCATTCGCGAGGTCGTGCAGCAGCCGCTGCGCGTTCTCGCCCATCTCCATGCCCAGCGAGGGATGCCACAGCAGGTCGATGCCGAAGTCGGTCACCAGGTCGCAGGCGCTCGGCTCTTCGGCGTTGAGGAACGACATCGTGTTCCCGGAACACGCGCCGCCCTGCAGCCACAACACGGTTGCCATTACGAGTCTCCTTCCCCGCGTGAAGGGTGGGTCAATCGAACGGCGCCATGTTGTGGTCGCGCGACCGGGGCGACAATAGCAAGAACTAGGTAGCGCTTCCCCCGGCGGCGTTGCGGGGCATGAGGATCAGCCCGCGCTGCGCCGCCACGCGCAGGAGTTCCACCTGGTTGTGCACACCGAGCTTCTGCATGAGGTTCGCGCGGTGGCGGGTGGCCGTGTGGGGTGAGATGTTGAGCCGTTCCGCCGCTTCCTGCGTGGTGTGCCCGGTGGCGATGAGCTGCAGGACCTCGCGTTCGCGGGTCGTGAGCTGCGAAGGGTTGGTCGCTTCGGCGTGCACCTTCGAGCGGTCGATGGCCGTCGCGACGTAGCGGTGCCCACGCATCACCGCCTCGAGCGCATGGAACAGCTCGTCGTCCATCGCGTCCTTGAGCAGGTACCCATCGGCCCCCTCGTTCATTGCTTGCGCCACGAAGTGCGCCTCGTCGTACATCGACAACATCAGCACCTTGGGGTGGATGGGGAGCGTCCGCAGCCGGCGCAGCGTCTCCAGCCCGTCCATGCGGGGCATCGACATGTCGAGAATCACGACGTCGGGGCGCTCCTGCATCGCTTGCACGATTGCCATCTCGCCCGTTCCTGCCTCGGCCACGACGCGAAAACGTCCGTCCGTGTGCAGGAGGGCGGCCATCCCGCGCCGCACCAGTGCGTGGTCGTCGACGAGAAGGATGCGAATCGGGGCCATCAGCGGGGCGCCACCCGGACGAGGAGCATCGTCCCGTGGCCGGGGGCACTCTTGACCGCGAAATCCCCGCCCAGCATCCCCACGCGCTCGCGAATGCCGAGGAGTCCCAGCCCACCGCCGACGGCGGCGGGATCGAAGCCGCAGCCGTCGTCGTGGATGCGCAGGTTGAGCGTCCGGTCGCCGAGTCCCAGCGAGATCTCCACGTGCGACGCGCGCGCATGGTTGGCGGCGTTGGTCAGCGCCTCCTGTGTAATGCGAAAGAGCGCCGTCTCCATGTCCGGCGCCAGGCGCGAGGGGAGGCTCGCCAGGTCGAGTGAGACGACGAAGCCGGCGCGGTCACCCGCCTCCTGCGCCAGCTGCTGCAGCGCCGCGTGCAAGCCGAGCTGGTCGAGCGTCGGCGGGCGCAGGCGCCGCGCCAACGTGCGCAGGCGGGCGGTGGCCTCATTCACCTCGTGCCGGAGCTGCGCCAGCGGCTCCTTGACCGCCGGCAACGTGTCCGGGACGGCGTGCGCCATCGCCTGGAGCGACAGCTTGACCCCCACCAGGGCCTGCCCGGCCTCGTCGTGCAGCTCGCGGGCGATGTGCTGGCGCTCCGCTTCCAGGCGCGTGAGGTGGTGCGCTGACAGCGCGCGGACTTCTTCGTTCTTGGCGGCCAGTGCCCCGACGAGGCGGGCGTTCTCGATCGCCACTGCGGTGGTGTTGGCTAATGATTCGAGGAAGGCGGCGTCATGCCAGGTGAAGGGCTGCCCCCCGTCGCCGCGGTACAGCTCGAAGAAGCCGAGGACCGCGTGCTCGCTGTTCTTGATCGGGACGCACATCGCGAAGCGCACCACGCTCCGCAACTCCTCGTCGGCCAGGGCGTCGCGCGCGTAGTCGGCAGCGAGGTACGGGAACTCGTGCTCGAGGACGTAGCCCGGGAGTCCCGAATGACGCGTCCAGCGATGCGGCGCGTCGTACCAACGCCCCTGGTGCCACCGCGCCTGCGACACCATCACCAGGTCGCCCGACTCCTCATCGCGCTCCGCGAGGCCGGCGCGTCCGCCCTCGGCGTTGAGGAAGCGGGCCGTGTGCTCCACCATGTCGCGCACCAGCGTGGACGGGTCGCGTTGCTGGTTCACCGCCGCGCTGAAGGCGAGAAGCGCTTCCATCCCGCGCGTCCATTCACCCAACTGGTCGAGAAGGATCGCGCGGTCGAAACCTACCACCGCCTGCTGGGCGATGGTCTCGAGCATGCGGATGTCGAGCGGGGCGAAGCCGGTACCCACGCGGCGATTGGCCGCCAGGAGCACGGCTACCGCCTGTCCCTGATGATGGAGTGCCGGGACCGCCACGACCTGCAGCGCCCCGAGCTCCTCCAGGGCGATCCCTGCGCCCGGGATCATCGTTGAGCGCTCGTTCCCCACGTACAGCTGCCGTCGCTGCGCGACCCACTCCAGCAGCGCCCGCAAGGGCTCATCTGGGCGCTCTTGGGTGAGCCCGACCCCATGCCGATGGATTGCCGACACCGTCACCGTGTCGCTCTCGATCATGGCAACGGTGGCCCATTCGCAGCGCATGGCGAGTGTGACCTGCTGCGCCAACGCCTGCGCCAATTCGGTGGCGTCGGGCTCCTGCGCCACCGCGCGGGCTGCCGCGTGTAGTGTGTCGACGGCTACGCGCGCGCGATCCGTCGCTTCGCCGGCGCTGGACGGCGTCGTTCCTCCCCCGGGCAGCGACGTGCCGGGGGCGAACGTCATGGACGGGCGACCGACTTGGCGTGCGATTGCCACGCCGCGCGTCGCTCCTGCAACAGCGTCATCCACGCCGCCATCCCCGTGCCGCGCTTCGACGACACCTCCAGGATCGTCATCCCCGGTCGCACCTCGTGGATCGCCGCATGCGCCGCCTCACGATCGAACTCGCACGCCTCGGCGAGGTCCATCTTCGTGATGAGCGCGACGTCGGCCGAGTTGAACATCGTGGGATACTTGAGCGGCTTGTCCTCACCCTCGGTCACCGAGAGCAGGGCGACGCGCAGCGCCTCTCCCAGGTCGTAGCTCGCCGGGCACACGAGGTTCCCGACGTTTTCGATGAAGAGAAAGTCGAGCGACGAGAGATCCCAATCGCCCACGAAGTCGCCGATCATCTCCGCTTCGAGGTGGCAGCGCCCGTGCGTGTTGATCTGTCGCACCGGGGCGCCGCTGCGCGCCAGGCGCTTCGCGTCGTTGTCCGTCTCGAGGTCACCGACGAGCGCGGCCGCGCGAATTCCGGCCGCCACGAGGTCGGCGAGCGTCCGCTCGAGGAACTGCGTCTTTCCCGTCCCCGGACTCGAGACGAGATTCACGACGTAGACGCCGGCCTGTTCGAAGCGTGCGCGCAGCGCGCGCGCCAACTCGTCGTTCTTCTTGAGGATTCCCGCGCGGACCTCGACGATGCGCGTCTGGCTCATGGCTCGATCTCCAGCGATGCAATCTCCAACTCGCGCCCCTGCCGAATCTCCCCGCACGGTGTGCCGCACGTGGGGCAACGAAAGCTCTGAACCCCGGGCAACTCGACCTCCTTGAGGCAGTGGGCGCACCACACCACCAATGGGAGGTCGAGGATCTCGAGGCGCGACCCCTCCAGCGGCGTCCCCTTCGCCACCAGGTCGTAGCAGAACAGAAGGGCGCCCGGCTCCACTCCCGCCAGGCGCCCCACCTTGAGCTGCACTGACACCACCCGTTCTGCCTTGGCCTTCACCGCCGCTTCCGCGGCCTGTTCGACGATCCCGTGTGCCAGCGACAGCTCGTGCATCGACCTCTATTTGAGCGACTGTCCGTAGGCCTTGGCCACCCGTAGGAGGAAGTCCAGGGCTCGGTTCACGTCGGGATCCTTAAGTTCGCGCATGAGCCCGAGGATGCCAAGCTTCCGGGGAGTGTAGTCCTGGGATTTCGCCTCGTCGAACGACTGCGCCGCCGAGCGCCCGACGGCCCCGAGCACCGCGACCGTCTTGGGCTCGAGCATGCCGGAGGCCATGAGCGACTTCCCGGCATCCACCAGCGGTGGCAAGGCAGCGAGGACCTCCCGCACCTTCTGAACGTCGATGTTGGGAACCGCACCACGCAGGTCCTCGGCCCCTTCCGCCATCGCCTTCGCGATGTCGTCGCCGCGCCGCAGCCACCCTTCGAGCGCCTCGAGCGTGAAGACCGCGAGTTCCAACCGTTCGATGAGCGCCTTCAGCGAAGTGATCGTCCGCTCGTCGCCGAGCTTCTCGATGATCCCCGACTCCATCAACCGGTTGAAGGCTGGGTTCTCCGATGCATCGGCGAGGCGGGCTCCCGCCCGGGCGAGTTTGGGGAGCTTGTCGACCACTTCCGCCGTCCCCGCTTCACCCGCGAGCTTACGGAGGTCGGCCATGCTGGCCGCGACGGAGTCGGCCACCACGTTCGCCCGTCCCAGGAAGCCGTCGAGCGCTTCGGCGACGAAAGCGATGACGTCGAGCCGGTCGAGGAGACGGTTCAGCGCCTCGACGGTCTTTTCGTCGTTGAGTCGGGCCAGCAACTGGTCGTGCGCTGCAGTGCTCGGTGGGGGGAGGGTGATCCCCATGGTGGTCCTCCGGTGGCAGAGTTCGGACGATTGCGGGGACACAGTATGGTCCGTTGCCCACACGCGTTATGGCATGAACATGCTATTCCGGTACGCCCGGCCCGGTCCGCAACGTCCCCCGCATGCCCGTCGGTTCCGAGGCGCCACCGATGATCGTCGTTAGGCGCCGAGTGCGCGTGCGTGGGGTGGTGCAGGGAGTCGGCTTCCGCCCCTTCGCCTTTGCCCTCGCCGCGAGACTCGGCCTCGCGGGACACGTGGGGAACGACGACGCCGGCGTCTTTCTCGAGATCGAAGGGGGTGAACGGCAGGTCGAGGCCATGATCCTCGCGCTGCGGGCCGAGGCGCCGCCATTGGCGCGTGTCGAGACAGTGCAGGTCGACGCGATGGCCATCACGGGCGAGGTGGAGTTTCGCATCCTCGCCAGCACCCCCCAACGCGGCGACGTGACCCCCGTCGCGCCCGACGTCGCCCCGTGCGCGGACTGCCTGCGCGAGATGCAGGACCCGACTGACCGGCGCTCTCGCTATCCGTTCATCAATTGTACGAACTGCGGTCCGCGCTACACGATCGTGCGGGACGTCCCATACGATCGCGCCCAGACGACGATGGCCGGCTTTCGCATGTGCGACGCCTGTCAGCGTGAGTACGACGATCCGCGCAATCGCCGGTTCCACGCCCAGCCGAACGCCTGCCCGCGTTGCGGCCCGCGCCTCGCTTGGCAGGTGAGCGATTCTGCCGGAGTCGTGTCCGCCGAGGGGGAAGAGGCGTTGCGATGCGCGCTGGCGATGCTGGCCGATGGGGGGATCGTCGCGGTGAAGGGAGTGGGTGGCTTTCACCTCGCCTGCGATGCGACACGCGCCGACTCGGTGGCCCTGCTTCGCGAGCGCAAGAAGCGCTCGGCGAAGGCGTTCGCCCTCCTCGCACCCAACCTCGAGGTCGTGCGGCGATTCGCGGTCGTCTCGCCTGACGAGGCACGGTTGCTCCAAGGGCAAGAACGTCCGATCGTCCTCCTCGAGCGGAGCGCTCACGCGGAAATCTCCATCGCCTCGGAGGTGGCGCCGGGGCAATCGACGCTCGGCGTGATGCTTCCGCCTTCACCACTGCATCACCTCCTCGCCGCGTACGGGCCTTTGGTCCTGACCTCGGGCAACTTGAGCGAAGAGCCGATCGCCCGCGCCAACGACGAAGCGCTGGAGCGACTGGCGTCGCTCGCCGACGGATTCCTGCTTCACGATCGCGATATTCACGTGGTCTGCGACGACTCGGTGGTGCGCGTGCACGAGCACCGTGAGCTCCCGCTTCGACGGTCGCGCGGCTACGCCCCGTATCCGGTGCGCCTCCCGGTTGAGGCTCCGTCGGTGCTCGCCGTCGGGGGCGAACTCAAGGGGACGGCCTGCCTCACCCGCGACCGTTACGCCTTCCTCACGCCGCACATCGGCGACGTCGGGAACCTCGAGACGCTCTCGGCGCTGCAACGCGCATGTGATCACCTCGAACGCTTGTTTCGCGTGACGCCGACGCGCATCGCCTGCGACATGCACCC
>DAIESF010000291.1 GCA_027346425.1 Gemmatimonadota bacterium
GACTGGTGGGGGAAGCGCGAGCCCACGCAGCAGGGGTTCGACGAGTGGTACGGGATTCCGCTGTCGAGCAACGAGGCGCAGGGGACGACCGATACGCTGCACAGCCACAACGCCGATCCCTACATCTGGGAAGGCAAGGCGGGGGAGCCGGCGCACCGGGTGAAGCCGTTCAACACGGAGACGCGCCCGTTCGTGGATCGCGAGGCGGCGACGCGCGGGATCGCGTTCATGGAGCGCAACGTGAAGGCGAAGCGGCCGTTCTTCCTGTACTACCCGGTCACCCAGATACACTTTCCATCGTTAGCCCATCCCGACTTCGCGGGGAAGAGCGGTGCGGGGGACCTGGGGGACGCGATGGCGGAAATGGACTACAACGTGGGGACGATTCTCGATGCCATCCAGCGACTTGGCATCGACCGCAACACGATCGTCTTCTGGTGCACCGACAACGGCTCGGAGATGCGCCGCCCCTGGCGCGGACACTCGGGGCCGTGGAACGGCTTCTACAACACGGTGATGGAAGGGGGGATCCGCACGCCCTGCATCATCCGGTGGCCGGGGCACATCCCGGCGGGGCAGGTCTCGTCGGAGATCGTCCACCAAGTGGACTTCTTCCCGACAATCGCGGCGGCGGTTGGCGCCGACATCGTGCCGAAGGACCGGGCGATCGATGGGGTGAACCAGCTCCCGTTCCTGGAGGGGAAGCAGGCGAAGTCGAACCGCGACCACGTGATCTACTTCACCCACAACGGGCTCACGGCGGTGAAGTGGAGGGACTGGAAGTTCCACTACATCTACATGCCGGAGCCGCGCACGGCGGGGGAGAAGGAGGCGCGACTGTTCAACCTGCGCTCCGATCCGCGGGAGGAGAGCGACATCAAGGACGCGAACCCGTGGGTGAAGAGCGTGGTGGACAAGATCGTCGCCGACTTCGAGGCGACAACGGCGCGCTATCCGCACGTGCCGAAGAACGCGCCGGACCCGTACACGCCGCCCGCGCGTCCTCGTTAGGGCTTGTGGTAGCTGGTTCGCGTGGTAGTTGACGGGCCGCCGAGTGCGCCACCGAAGACGGTCTCGACCACGAGCGAGGTGGGGGACTCGAGGGTGAGGGTGCGCGTGACTTCGCTGGTCATCGGGCGGCCGTCGTCGGGATTGGAGAAGGGGAGCGTGGTGGTGATGACGAGCTGCCTTCCCTTCCACTCGGCGCGCGCGGATTGCACCTGGAGGCCACGCCCCATGGTGACGCGGTTCTTCGTCTCGGAGCCGTCGAGGGCGTAGGTGAAGCGCAGCGGGGGCTGCATGTCGTACGGGGTGTAGAAGGGGTACTCGACGGTGAGCCGGTTGGCATCCTGGGTGACGGTGATGGTGGGGCCCCAGCCGCTCCCCATGCTGCCGGCAGTTTGTGTGCGCTCGCTGGTCCAGCGGCCGGCGAAGTCTGGGTGTGGCTGGGCGGCCGCCGAGGTGGTGAGGAGGGCGATGGCGAAGAGGGGGGTGACTGGATTCATGCGGGGCGGGTGTGGCGAGTGGCCGAATACGCGGGGGGTGGCAGGGCAGTCATACACGGGATTCGTGATGGGCGCCAGAGTTGGCTTCGTGCGGCCTCCGTGTGTCCTCCGTGCCTCCGTGTCCCTCCGTGTTGAGATCTCTCGCGCGCTACACTCGGCGGCGTGACAGGGGCGTGACGCGGGTGGGGTAGACTGGGGGCAGGGGATCGCGAGCGGGGGGGTGGCACGGAGGGGCACGGAGGCACGGAGGGGGGATGGAGAAGAAGCTTTGGGAGCGGACGCAGCCGGTGATCGATGCGGCGATGCGGGTGCATTCCGTTCTCGGGCCGGGGCTGCTTGAGTCGACGTATGAGACGTGTTTGGCCCACGAGCTGCGGAAGCGGGGGCTCCCGGTGCGGGTGCAGGTGCCGGTTCCGCTGGTCTATGACGGGATCGAGCTGGAGGTGGCGTATCGGCTCGACCTGCTCGTGGACGACGAGATCATCGTGGAGGTGAAGGGGGTCACGCAGCTCCGCCCGGTGCACGAGGCGCAGCTGCTGACCTATCTCCGGCTCTCCAATCGGCGTGTGGGGCTGCTGCTCAACTTCCACTCGCTGCGCTTGCGCGATGGGATAAAGCGAATGGTCAACGGCTGGGAGCATGGTGCCCGGCCGTTGACCATTGGTGCTTCGTCGGCGGATGCTACTTCCGCAGCGCGTCGATGATGGCGTTGAGGGTCGGGCTCGGGCGCATGGCGGCGCTCGTCTTCGCGACGTCGGGCTGGTAGTAGCCTCCCATGTCGACCGGCTTTCCCTGGGCGGCGATCAGCTCGGCGTTGATGGTCGCCTCGTTGTCGCCGAGTGCCTTGGCCACCGGGGTGAAGCGCGCCTTGAGCTCGGTGTCCTTGTCCTGTGCGGCCAGCGCCTGGGCCCAGTAGAGGGCGAGGTAGAAGTGCGAGCCGCGGTTGTCGATCTCGCCCACCTTGCGGGCCGGCGACTTGTTGGTGTCGAGGAACTTGCCGATCGCCTGGTCGAGGGTGTCGGCGAGGACGCCGGCCTTGGTGTTGCCCGTGGTGAGCGCGACGTGCTCGAGGGACGCGCCTAACGCGGAGAATTCGCCGAGCGAATCCCAGCGCAGATATCCTTCCTCCTGGAACTGCTGCACGTGCTTGGGGGCCGAGCCGCCGGCGCCGGTTTCAAAGAGGCCGCCGCCGGCGAGGAGGGGGACGATCGACAGCATCTTGGCCGACGTCCCGATCTCGAGGATGGGGAAGAGGTCGGTGAGGTAGTCGCGGAGGACGTTGCCGGTGACGGAAATCGTGTCTTGTCCCTTCACGATGCGCTCGAGGCTGAACTGGCATGCGGCGGCGGGCGCGAGGATGCGGATGTCGATGTCCTGTGTGTCGTGCTGCGCGAGGCAGGTTTTTACCTTGGCGAGAATCTGCGCGTCGTGCG
>DAIESF010000323.1 GCA_027346425.1 Gemmatimonadota bacterium
GTCACCCGGAACGGCCCCTGTTCGAGCTTCATCTTGATGATGCGCCCGATGTGGGGCTCATCGTCGGCGACCAGCACGTGCCGAGGGGCCGCCAGCACTAGACGAGCGACGCGATGTTGCCCCGGTGCCGGCGCAGGTCGAACAGGAGCGGGCCGACGTTGGCCGACGGGTGTACCAGGACCAGCAGCACGGCATCGGCCGAGAGGGCGCACACCACGGCCAAACCGCGCTCGTACTCGAGGACGGAGGTGACCAGGGGGCCGCGACCGGCGTGGACGGCCAGTTCCTCCGCAGCGGTGATGAGGGCCGGGACGTGAGCAGCCAGATGCTCGGCGTCGAGCGTTGGCCCCGTTCGGCCGTCGATGAGCAGGCCATCGCGTCCAAGCACGATCACGGCTTCGACGCCGTCGCGTTGGGCAATCGCCCCGACGAGCTCGCGAATGGTAGGCATCCACGCTCCAAGGAGAGTCGAGCCAAGCATAACGGGGGAGGGGGGGAAGTCAAGCAACCTCGCTTGAAGTCGGGGTGCCCAACGGGTAGTCTTTGCCACAGGGAATCCTGCTCACGAAACCGTTGTCGATACGAATGATACGAAGACCCATCGTGCGGTTCGCGGCGATGTTCGCCGCGGTCGCCGGATTGTCCGCCTGCAGTGACACGCTCGGGCTTCGCGCCTCGCGCGCTGTGGCCTACGACACGCTGTCCGCCTACGGCATGACGTCCACGCCGGTCAGCTTCCCGGTTGCCTACAGTGCCAGCGACGGATTGGTCGTGCGCGTCGACCCGTCCATCTCCTTCGACGTCGCGTTCGATCTCACCGCCGACAGCAAGGTTCGACTGATCCCGGCGCGCCGGATCAGCACGACGCGGCTGATCACTGGCCTCGCGACGGCGACCCCGCGCGTCGGGATGCAGCTGGTGAAAGGGACCTTCGAGAGCATGACGAAGGCGCCCTCCGGCGGCTATGCCTACGATTCCACCTTCGTCGTCGCCCCCGGGGATGGGGTCGTCCTCGAACTGTCGGGCGATGCGTGCCAGTACTCGCTCTCCTCGCAGCTGTATGCCAAGCTCGTCGTGGATAGCGTCGCGGCCACGCGTCGGCGGGTGTATTTCCGTGCGGTCCGCGACCCCAACTGCGGCTTCCGCTCGCTGCAACCGGGCGTTCCCAAGAACTAGGCCATGCACGACTTCCGGGTTCTCCGCGACCAGGTCGACCAGTTGCGGAGCGCGATGCGTCGCCGCGGCAAGCTCGAGGCGCTGGCGCCCCTGATCGACCGTGGCGTCGCACTCGACGTGGAGCGCCGTGCCATGATCCAGGCCGTCGAGGAACGCAAGGCGACGCGGAACGCGAACACGCAGGAGGTCGCCCGGCGCAAGAAGGCGCGCGAGAACGCCGACACCCTCATCGCCCAAGGGCGCGCGTTAGGCGAGGAAATCGCCCGGCTCGAAGAGGAGCTGCAGGTGGCGGAGCGTGAGCTGCAGGCGATCCTGCTCGAGCTCCCCAACCTCCCGCTCGACGAGGTCCCCGAAGGCGATGAAACGCAGAACCGCGTCGAGAAGACGTGGGGGGAGCCGCGTCCCGGGGCGGGGCTCAAGCCGCACTGGGAGCTGGCCGAGGCACTGGGCATCCTGGACCTCGCCCGCGGGGCCAAGGTGTCGGGGTCGGGCTTTATCGTCCTGCGTGGCATGGGGGCCCGACTGTCGCGCGCCCTCATGAACTTCTTCATCGACGTTCATACCCGCGAACACGGCTACGAGGAAGTCTGGGTCCCCGTGGTCGTCAACCGCGCGTCGATGGTGGGGACGGGGCAACTGCCGAAGTTCGAGGACGACATGTACGGCGTCGCGGGCGAGGATCTCTTCCTCGTGCCGACCGCCGAGGTCCCGGTGACCAACCTCTATCGCGACGAAATGCTCGAGGGGAGCGAACTCCCGCGCAGCTTCGTCTCGTACACCCCCTGCTTCCGCAAGGAGGCCGGCGCAGCGGGCAAGGACACGCGCGGCCTGCTGCGCCTGCACCAGTTCGACAAGGTCGAGATGGTGCGCTACACCACGCCGGAGCAGTCGGCCGACGAGCATGAGCGCCTCACCCGGAACGCCGAGACGCTGCTCGAACGCCTCGGGCTCCCCTACCGGCGCGTCCTCCTGGCAGCCGGCGACACGGGACAGAGCAGCGCCAAGACGTGGGACCTCGAGGCCTGGGCCCCGGGAGTGGGGAAGTGGCTGGAGGTGTCGTCGTGCTCCACGTTCACCGACTATCAGGCGCGCCGAGCCAACATCCGCTACCGCCCCGGCACCGGTGAGAAGCCACGCTTCGTGCACACGCTCAACGGGTCAGGACTCGCCTTCCCGCGTCTCATCGCCTGCCTGTTGGAGCACTACCAGCAGCCCGATGGCAGCATCACGGTCCCCGAGGCGCTGCGCGCCTTCCTTGGGACGGATGTGATTCGTTAGGCATGCGCCGCCGCGCCACGCTGGTCGTCGGCGCGCTGGTGGCGCTGCTCCTTGTCTCGTACGTCCTCTTCACCCGGCGCGTGGTCACCAGCCTGCGTGCCGAGGCGGCGCGCGAAGGGCGGATGTACGCGCAGGTGTATCGCGCCCTCACCGACACCGGGAGCAACCCGGTCGGGGCGCTCTTCGGCCTCTCGGACCACATCCGGCGCTCGGGTGTCCCCGTCATCGTCACCGATCCGGCAGGGCGCCCCACCGCAGCCGCGAACCTCCCGTTCCTCGCTCCCGACTCCGCCTTCCACCCCGACGATCCGCGCCTCGCAGAGTGGATCGCCCGCCTCGACGACGAAAACGAGCCCGTCAGCGAGCCCAACGTCGGGACGGTGCACTTCGGGCACACTCCCCTCGTGAAGGAGCTACGCGTCGTCCCGCTGCTGCAGGCCGCGATGCTTGGACTCGTCCTCATTGCCGCGGTCTACATCTTCCGCACGCGCGCCCACGCCGATCGCGAGCGCGTCTGGGCGGGGATGGCGCGCGAGTCGGCGCATCAGCTTGGCACCCCGTTGTCGAGCCTGACCGGGTGGATCGAGTTGTTGCTCGACCGTGACGCCGATCCGCTCACCACGCGCGCGCTCGAACACATGCAGGGCGACCTCGAACGATTGGAGCGCGTGGCGCACCGGTTCGAGCGCATTGGCCGTCCACCCAATCAGGAATCGGTCGACGTCGGGCTGATCGTCCAGCGCGTGGCCGACTATT
>DAIESF010000336.1 GCA_027346425.1 Gemmatimonadota bacterium
GCGGCGCTGGGGCTCGCCATCGACATGCTGGTGGCAATCCTGGTGGTGCACCTCAAGGGCGGCTTCTTCGTCCCCAAGGGAGTCGAGTTCGTCCTCATGCTGTTTGCCGCCGCGGCAACGCTGGCCGTGACCGGGGCGGGGAGCTATTCCGTGGACGCGCGCATCGCGGGGCGCTCCCGCGTCACGCACTGAAAATCGGTCCCCGTCACGGACGAGGAGGGAGAGATGGCCACGACCACGAACGACATCTTCGGCGCCGTGCCCGGGGGTGAGCCGGCGACCGCCGGGAGCTACGGGGAGGCGCCGTCGGGGTTCCGGCTTCCGGATGCCACCCGGCTCGGGGAGGTGCAGCTGCAAGTCGCCGATCTCGCGCGATCGGTCGCCTGGTACGAGGAGACGCTCGGCTTTCGCGTCCTGCGACGCGATGCGGGGCGGGCGGTGCTGGCGCCCCATGGCGACGACCGGGCGCTGGTGGAGCTGGTCGAGCGTGCGGGGGCACGTCCGATGGTGCAACGCGGACGCCTCGGGCTCTACCATGTCGCGATCCTCCTCCCCGACCGGGCGTCGTTAGGCCGCTTCGTGCGGCACCTGGCCGACACAGGGGCGCGCGCCGGCGCCGGCGACCACCTCGTGAGCGAGGCGTTCTATCTCCAGGATCCAGACAACCTCGGCATCGAAGTCTACGCCGACCGTCCGCGCGCGACGTGGCGCCGGGTGGGGCGCGAACTCATGATGGCCACCGACCCGGTGGACGTCGCCGGCGTGGTGGCGTCGGCGGGCGACACGCCGTGGGACGGGATGCCGGCGGGGACGGTGATCGGGCACGTGCACCTGCACGTGGGCGACACGGCGCGGGCCGCCGCGTTCTATTCCGAGGCGCTGGGCTTCGATCGCATGGTGTGGCACTACCCAGGCGCCCTGTTCTTCGGCGCCGGCGGCTACCACCACCACCTCGGGACCAACACCTGGGCCGGCAACGGAGCCGTTGCGCCTGACGAGAAGGACGCGCGACTCGTCGAGTGGACGGTCGAGCTCCCGGACAGCGAGAGCGTCGGCGCGGCGCATGACAGCCTCCTCGCCCGCGGCTTTGCCTCGGAGCGCGCACCCGACGGGAGGGCGCTGGTGACGCGCGACCCGTGGGGGACGCAGGTGCGGCTGCGAGTGGGCGGCGATAGCCGTGCCTGACGCGGGCGGCGCCCCCTCGCGATTCGTGCGAAGGGGCGCCTGGTGCAGGAGTGACGAGAAGCCATCTCATAAATGGTCGACGGCTTCTGGCCGGCGCAGGGCGCCGGCGCGCCGGCGACCATTTATGAGATGGCCTGGAATGACCCAGTGATGAGGGGGCGCCTTGTCGCACCCCCTGTCGTTCACTGGGTCTACCGGTCCTCGCGGCCGTCGCGGTTACCGTCCTCGAAGGCGGAGATCGAGCGGCCGATGTTGTTCGTGATCTGCGATCGGTTTTGAGGGTTCGACGGATCGAGGACCGTGGTGCCGCTCTGGAACCACGAGGCGACGTCGATATTGAGGGTCAGGTTCGACGCATCCGTCCCGACCACGAACGGGGTGGAGAACTCACGCTCGACCTCGAAGTCCTGCGCGGTCTGGAACACGAAGGGCTGGCCGTCGAAGGTCCCCTCCACGCGCACGCTCACGTTCTTGAACTCGGGATGTGCGGAAAGGAACGCCGCGGAGCTGGCATGCTCGCCGCTCTCGACTGCGTCGATCTCCATCTCGATTTCCCGATACGAACCCGGGGGGAGGAGCGCCGACACGTCGAGCGGTTGAACGGCATCCAGAGGGAGATCGACGAGGATGGGATCGACGCGCAGCTCTTCGCAATCATCGCGCACATCCTCCAGTGCGCATCCCGTCGAGGCATTGGACTTGAGCTGCACGTTGGACAGGACCATCTGTGCTTTCTTGATGACCAGCGAGTGCCCACCAGCCGTGAGCGAGATGTCGACGAGCGCCCTGCTCGCGGCCATTGCGCTCGAGGTCCGGCCTGCGACCAATAACGACGTGGAGGCGCGATTGGCGCTTGTCGAGTCGCTGCAGCCCGCCAGGGATAGCGAGAGCATCGACAGCGCAAGTGTACGGTTCAATGCGGACGTCATGGCAGTGTCGTTCGAGGGGATGTCGTGAGGTCACGCAGGATGTGACGCCCAGGGCCTGCACGGGAAGACGAGGGTCCAGCGCCGAAGATCACGGCGGTTCACACGATCAGATGGCTGTAAGATGCGCTTCCGACGCGCTCGGTTCCGTATTGCGGCTCACACAGAAAAGGTGCAAAGCGGGCGTGTGACGTAGCGCACAGGTCGGCGACGAGGAGACGGCCCCGCGCCTCGCGTATGCCGGTGCCTGGTGGAAGACCGCACGAGCAGTGCATCCGTCTGGACGACTGGCGCCCGTCGGCGGTATCGGCGTTTGCGATCGTCGTTGCGGCTGGCGCGGCCCTGGCGGCGTAATTCCTGACGCGGTTGATCGGGCTCGACACCAACGTCGCATTCTACGGGCGCATCGGCGCGGCGTTCGTCTCGCCGGACGCGGTGGCCTCGTTCAGTTCGCGTTGGGCCTCGGCGAGCCGGTCGACATCCTCGCCGAGCAGACGCGCCGCGTCGATGAGCGTCGTGAGCGGTGCCAGGTCGCCCGCCCCTGCGTGGAGGCGCAAGAGGTCGAGGCGGATCCCCTCCAGCGCCGCGACGCTCTCCGCCAGCTGTGCCGCGGCCGAGCTGCGACGCGACGCCAGCATTTCGGTGCTGCTGGAACCGGAGGGGACGAGCGCTGCGCACAGGTCGATCTCCGCGCGCGCTTCGACAGCGCGCGCCTCGAGCGCCTCGACGATCGCCGGTAGCCCGGAGAGTTGCTCCCGGTAGGCCTGCGGCAGCGCCGCGAAGAGTTCGGACGCGGCCACGCCGAGCGCCGCCTCCGTGGCGCGGAACACGCCGCCGCCTATCGCGCGCGACCGCTCGGGGGCGCCGAGGCGGCGGGCGAGCCACTCCCCCGCGCGACTGTTCCAGAGACGATCACGGATTCCCGTCTGCCACCACTCGCGGAGCCGATTGGGAATGAACTGCACGTCGAGCGCGTTGCTCAATGCCCCGAGCGCCATCGTGGTGCCCAGGGGGACGAGGATCCAGGGCATGCCGATCTGCTTCTCGTGGATCGTCCCCGACAGCAGCAACCCGAAGGTGACGGCGAGCCAGGTCGCCGATCCTACCGTTCCCAGTCGCAGCAGGCGGTGAGCGATGGGCTCCTCGTCGTCGCGCACGAGCGCCTCGCTTTCCACTCGTTCACGCTGGGCGATCGCCAGCGCTGTCCGAAGGTCGGCGAGCGTGTGCCCGGCCCTGAACTGCCGGCGCGCCTGATTGAGATGGAATCCGACGATCGGGAAGAGCGGCAACGAGGTGATGGCGGCCAGGAGCACGATGTCCGCCGGCCCGTCGGGGCGATTGCCCGTCACCCAGGCGATGAGGTTCGCCGCGGTAAGTGTGCCGAACACGCCGGACCACCCCATGTAGGGGACGAGGAGCGGATTCCGCGCGCCGAGCCAGGCGCGCAGCGTTGGAGGGAGGGCTGGGCGCGCCTCGGGCGCGGGGGCAAGGGAGGCCGCCATCGCTTCGCCATCGGGAAAGCGGTCGCGGGGATCGCGCGCGAGGCATCGATCGATGGCCGCGGCGAGCGCGGGGGGAAGTCCGGGGGCCGCACGGCCCACACCGGGCGCCACCTCGGACGCCTGGCGGACGAGAAGCGCAGGGAGGTTGGGCGCGTCGAAGGGTAATCGACCGCTGACGGTGAGATAGCCGACAACGCCGAGCGCGTAGAGGTCGCTGCGCCCGTCGATGGTCTCGCCGGCGGCCTGCTCCGGACTCATGAAGTGTGCGGTCCCCATGAGCTTCCCCGGGGCCGTGTCGGGACCCGGGGTATCGCCGCCGCTGGCGATCCCGAAGTCGGTGACCAAGGCGCGGCCGGTGCCGGCCTCGAGCAAGATGTTGTCGGGCTTCACGTCGCGATGGACGATGCCGCGGCCGTGCGCGTAGGCGAGCGCCCACGCCACCTCGCGCAGCACGCGCGCGGCCTCTGCCGCCTGAAGCGGACCGTTTGTGCGGAGCCGCTCGCCGAGCGTCTCACCCTCGACAAAGCTCATGACGAAGAAGACGAAGCCGCCCGCCTCGCCCACGCGATGGATGGGGACGATGTGCGGATGCGACAATCCGGCGGCCGTGCGCGCTTCGCGGAGGAACCGTTCGCGCGAGGTCGCGCTCTGCGCGAGGTGTGACGGAAGCACCTTGATGGCTACGTCGCGGTCCAGCTGCACGTCGCGCGCAAGGTAGACGATGCCCATGCCACCGCGGCCGAGCTCGCGCTGGAGGGAGTACTCGCCGGCGAGGGCCGCTTGGAGCTCGAGGAACTCGTGGGAGTGGGACGTCATGCCGGTATTACAACCTGGTGACGAAGGAGTTTCGTGGTGAGGTCAGGCGGGAGATCGCCCACCCCGCTGTCGGCGCCGCACCTGCGCAAGCGCCCACTCGGCGTGCTCGCGCACGAGAACCTCCTCGTCGTCGAGCGCGCGTGTGATGACCTCGACGTCATCGCTCGAGCCCACGTTGCCGAGTACCCCGGCGGCGTTGCGCTTGAGCCCGCGCAGCTTCGCGCGCTTCATCGGCGAGCCGCGGAATGCCTCCCTGAACGCTTCCTGCGTCATGGCGAGCAACGTGCGGGCGAGCGTGCGCGCGTCGCTGCCTAACGCCGACCGCGCCTGAAACGGCGACTCCGTGGGAAGTGCCCGCGCGAACTTCACGTTCCACGGGCACACCTCCTGACAGATGTCGCACCCGTACAGCAGCTCCCCCATCAGTGGACGCAATCCCTCGGGAATCGCACCTCGGTTCTCGATGGTGAGGTAGGAGATGCACGCGCGCGCATCGAGCTGGCGCGGGCCGTCGAAGGCGTCGGTCGGACAGGCATCGAGGCATCGCGTGCAGCTTCCGCACCGGTCGGCCTCGAACGGCGCACTCGGCTGCAAGTCGAGGGCGACGAAGAGCGACCCGATGAAGAAGAACGATCCCCGCTGTGGGTTGATGAGGTTCGTGTTCTTGCCGAACCACCCGAGGCCGGCGCGGCGGGCAAGGTCGCGCTCGAGGATGGGGGCCGTGTCGACATAGGGGCGTGCATCGACGGCGTGTCCGACCTCGGCGGCGAGCCAGGTGTGAAGGTTGCGCAGGCGCGCCTTCATCAGCTCGTGGTAGTCGTCGCCCCGCGCATAACGAGCGACGGGGCCCGACGGCTCGCGACCGCCGTAGTCCATCCCGACCACGATGGCGCTGGTCGCGCCGGGGTGCGGGCGACGGGTGTCGTGGCGCAGGTGCGGGTCGCGGGCCATGTAGCCCATCTCGCCCTCGCAGCCGCGAGCGATCCAGTCATCGAAGTGGCCGGCGGTCTCGACGGGGCCGAGCGTCGCGATCCCGACAAGGTCGAAGCCGATGGCATAGGCCTGCCGCTCGATGCGCGCTTCGAGCGGGAGTTCGGGCGCCGCCGCCGCA
>DAIESF010000342.1 GCA_027346425.1 Gemmatimonadota bacterium
CTGGATCGCGCCGGCCGTGGTCTTGTACTGCATCTGCTGGTTGGTCGTCACGCCGTTGCGGGTGACGGGTGCGCAGACAAACCATCCGGTGCTTGCGTTGAAGGCGCCGTCACACGTGCGGCCGCCGCCAAAACGCCCGCCGAACGGGCCGTGATGGCCGAAGCCGCGTCCAGCGGCAATGCCTCCGGCGAAGTCGGCGCCGAGTCCGCCTCCCATCAGCCCCTCACGACCGAACGCGCGGGCATTCGCGCCAGGGAGCCAAAGTGAGGCGACGCCGTCGGAGTCGCCGGCATAACTGCTGGTGTTGTTCGAGAAATCGACGGGGACGGTGCTGAAGGCAGCCGTCAGCGCCTGACTCACGGTGGCGTTCTCGCCGCTGCTGGTCGTCAGGAAATCGGCGCAGGCGCCGACCGAGAGAACGACGACGGCAAGGGACGCGAATCGAACGGGGCGGAACATGGGGATTTCTCCAGATCAGGGTCTCGTACCGACGGTGGGGGCTACGCCGGTCCCTGTGATACCGACACATGAAGCGTTCGGAACCCTCACAGGAACTTTGTGCCCCCGCCGTCGGCACTTCCCCGACGTCGACACCCCCCGACGGCTACATCACCGTCCCCGGCTTCTTCTTCCCGATCACTCCGTCGACCTTGCTGGCCTGGAGGAGCTTGTTGAAGGCCGCGATGTCGACGTTCTCGATCGAGTCGACTTCATTCCGGAGTGTGTTCCACAGCTTTTCCAGCTCGGCCAGGCGTTCCGTCACCCCCTGTGTCAGGACGGGGTTCCCTTCCACCTGCCCGAGCAGGAAGCCGTACTGTCCGTTGATGCCGTTGGCGTAGTTGATGATGTCCTGCCCGTTCTGCGCCTTGGTGGTGAGCTTGGGATCGACGCTCTCGAGCTTCTTCACGATCGTCCCCCCCATGGCGCCGATCGCCTTGGCGGAGTCGGCGTCCTTGGTGCGGGTCACGAAGCCTTGTACCTGCGTCTTGAGGTCGCGCACGCGGAGCACAGCGTCGTGGATCTCGCTGATGCGCGAGACGAGGAGGTTGGCGACCGAGTCGCGTTCCGCCAGCTGCGGAATCGGCGTCACGCGACGCGGGTCCTGCTGCACCTCGAACGACTGCGTGCGGGTCACGGTCCCCACCGTCAGCCGCACGCTGTACTGCCCAGGCAGCACACGCGCACCGGCGCCAGGGGCGCCGAAGAGCAGGACTCCGGGGAGGGTGGTCGGCGCCGGACGACGCAGGTCCCAGCTGAAGGCGTTGTAGCCCGCCTTGGGCGCGAGGCGCGCCGCCCCGGTCCCTTCCGTGTTGGAATAGGAGCGCACCACCACCCCCTTGCTGTCGAGGAACTCGAGGCGCACGGTGGTCGCGCTGTCCGGGGTCGCGGCCAGGCGATAGTGCACCACCGCCCCGCTGGGCGGGTTGCGCCCGACCATGTTGGCGCCGCCACCGCCACCGAAGCCACCGCCACCACCGACGAGCAGCGCCGGACGCGGGGCGAAGAGATACACCTGCGCCGTGGCGACGGAATCGGCCTGCTGGCGGATGACCGAGAGGTCATCGAGGATCCAGAAGGCGCGCCCCTCGGTGGAGGCGATCAGGTCGCCATGACGCACGTCGAGGTCGGTGACCGGGACAACCGGCAGATTGCCGGAGAAGGTGAGCCACTTCGCGCCGCCGTCGAACGAGACATACGCCCCGGTCTCCGTCCCGGCATAGAGGAGCCCCTTCCGCGTCGGATCCTCGCGCACGACACGCACCGGCTCGCCGGCGCGCAGTCCGTTCACGAGGTTCGTCCATGTCTTGCCGTAGTCGGTGGAGCGATAGATGTACGGCGCCGGGTCACCCACCCGATCCTTGCGGAAGGCGACGTACACGGTGGCCGGATCGTGCGGCGAGACCTCGATCTCGTTGGTGAGCCCGTCCCCTGCAGCTGGCGGCGTGACATTGGTCCACGTCGCCCCGCCGTCCCTCGTCAGCTGCACATTGCCGTCGTCGGTCCCGACATAGATGGTCTTCGCATCGTGCGGCGACTCCTCGATGACGAAGATCGTCCCGTACACCTCGCCCCCGGCCCCCTCATTCGTGATGGGGCCGCCCCCCCACCCCTGGCGGCTCTTGTCGTTCTTCGTCAGGTCGGGTGAGATCGCCGCCCAGGACTGCCCGCGATCGCGGCTGCGCAGCAGCACGCTCCCGCCGTGGTAGATCACGTTGTCGTCGTGCTGCGACACCACGATCGGCGCCGTCCAGTTGAAGCGATAGCGCGTCTTGTCGGTGGGCTCGGTGAGGTTCATCTCCGGGTACGCCATGATGTCGCGCGACAGCCCGGTCTCCTGGTCCATCTCGTCGATCAGCCCCTGATAGCAGCCGCCGTAGACGTACCGGGGATGCTTCGCACTCACCCCGATATTGGCGCTCTCGCACCCCGGGCCGTTCCACCAGTCGCGCTCGCCGATCATGAAATCGTCGCTGCGGCTCTTGATCACCACCGAGGAGTTGTCCTGCTGCCCCGAATACAGCTTGTACGGGAACGCATCGTCCACGGTCACGTGATAGAACTGCGCCGTCGGCTGGTTGTCCTGCGTGCTCCAGCTCTTCCCACCGTCCAGCGAAACAGACACGCCGCCGTCGTTGGCGTTGGCGACGTAGTTGCTGTTGGTGGGATTGATCCAGAAGCCATGGTTGTCGCCGTGCATGGCCTGCACCGTGGCGAACGTCCGCCCCCCATCGATCGACTTCATGACCGGGGCATTCATCACCCACACCACATCCGCATTGTGTGGGTCGGCGATGACATCCATGTAGTACCACGATCTCGTCTGGATCAGGCGATCCTCGGAGAGCAGGCGCCACGTCTTCCCCGCATCGTCGCTCCGGTACAGCCCCCCCTTCTCGGCCTCGATGATGGCGTACACCCGGTCCGGGTTCGCCGGCGAGACGGCCACGTCGAGATTCCCCATCAGCTTGGGGAGTCCGCTCGTCAGGCGCGTCCACGTGTCGCCGCCGTCGGTCGACTTCCAGATCCCGCTCCCCGGTCCGCCCGAGCGCACCATCCACGGCGTGCGCTGGTGATCCCACATGGCCGCGTACAGGATGCGCGGGTTCGTCGGATCCATCGAGAGCCCGGCGGCACCGCTCGTCGGATTCTCCCCCTTGAGCACCTGCACCCACGTCTTGCCGCCATCGGTGGAGCGATAGATCCCCCGCTCCGCCGTCCCCTTCCACCGGTCGCCCTGGGCCGCGACATACACCACGTCAGGGTTGTTGGGATGCACGGCGATACGCGAAATCTGCTTGGTGGGGGCGAGCCCCACGTTCACCCACGTCTTCCCCTGGTCGGTGCTCTTGTAGACGCCATCACCGTACGTGGACGACTGCCCGCGGACGGCGTGCTCGCCGCTCCCCACGTAGATGACATTCGGATCCGACGGCGCGACGCCGATCGCGCCGATCGTGCTCGTCTTGAAGAAGCCGTCGGAGATGTTCCGCCATGAAATGCCGGCGTTATCCGTGCGCCAAAGCCCGCCGCCGGTGTAGCCGGCGAAGTAGGTCAGCGGCTGCGACGGGATCCCCGCGACCGCGTTGGCGCGACCGCCGCGCGACGGACCGACGTTGCGCCAGCGAATGGCATTGAACACGGTGGTGTCGAAGGCGGTGGTCGTCGAAGCGCTCGCGGCTTGAGACGCCCGCCCCTGCGCCGGAAGTGCGGCGGGGAGCACGGAACCCAGCGCCAGAGCGACCACGGCGAGCTGGCGACGAGCGGGAGAACGGTGCGATGCGGTGCGCATGTGTTGCTGGTGTGGCAAGGTGAGTGGGGTGGTTCGACAGGCGTGGGCACGTTGCGACCCCCCGACCGGTTCGGCAAGAT
This sequence comes from Gemmatimonadota bacterium, assembly GCA_027346425.1. Taxonomy (GTDB): domain Bacteria; phylum Gemmatimonadota; class Gemmatimonadetes; order Gemmatimonadales; family Gemmatimonadaceae; genus SCN-70-22. Next base: position 3,871 of record DAIESF010000342.1, read on the forward strand.
GATAACGCAGCGGTCGAGCGCCGGCGTTGGGCATCCTGTGCGAAGATTCGGCGAGGTGCGCGGGGACGGTTCCCGCCCTAGACTCTCCGCAATGCGCCGTCGCCGGTCACTCCACCGGTCGCCGTGTCTCCGTCGCCTGCCCCGGCCGATGCCCTCCGAGAGTGCTCCATGACCAACGTGATGCCCCCCGCCGCCAGCACGCACCCCGCGGACTCCCGCCCCCACCTCGCCTCCCCCGACGAGAACCCCTCCTTCACCAAAGGTCTCTTCCTCGGCGAGATCCGCGAGGAGATGGTCTTTCCCTTCCCAGCGCTCAGCGCCGAGGAGAAGGAGAACCTCGACGCCATCCTCGATGCCTTCCGCTCGTTCGCGAAGGACCACATCGACATGCGGAAGCACGACCACGACGGCCGCTTCCCCGACGCCATGCGCGAGGGGTTCCACGCCCTGGGGCTCATGGGGCTCAACATCCCCGAGGCGTACGGCGGCTTTGGCGCCTCGGCCAAGGTCTTCAACCGCGTCTTCGGCGAGATCGGCGCCACCGACCCCGCCCTCGCCGTCTACTTCGGCGCCCACCAGTCCATTGGCTGCAAGGGGATCGTCCTCTTCGGCACCGAGGAGCAGAAGCAGCAGTACCTCCCGCGCTGCGCCTCGGGCGAACTGGTCGCCGCCTTCTGCCTCACCGAGCCCGGCTCCGGCTCCGACGCCCAGGCGATGAAGGCCACCGCCGTCCCGTCGGCCGACGGCTCGGAGTACGTCCTCAACGGGACCAAGATCTGGATCTCCAACGCCGGCTACGCCGGGCTCTTCACCGTCTTCGCCAAGGTCCCGGTGGACGTCGACGGCAAGAAGAAGGAGCGCGTCACCGCCTTCATCGTCGAGCGTTCCTCGCCCGGGATAAGCCTGGGAAAGCTCGAGGAGAAGATGGGGATCAAGGCCTCCGACACGCGCTCGGTGATCTTCGAGAACGTGCGGGTGCCCGCTGCCAATCGGTTGGGTGACGTGGGGCACGGCTTCAAGATCGCCCTCGAGATCCTCAACTCCGGGCGCCTGGGCCTCGCCGCCGGCTCGGCGCGCGGGACGCGGGCCATCATGAACGAGGCGATCGCCTACGCCAAGCAGCGCGAGCAATTCGGCCGCCCCATCGCGTCGTTCGAGATGCTGCGCCGCAAGATCGCCCTTGCAGCCGCGGAGTGCTACGCGCTTGATGCGGCATGGATGCTGACCGCCGGGATGGTCGATCGCGGCGGGGTCGACTTCTCGTTGGAGACGGCGGCCTGCAAGGTGTACGCCTCGGAGATGGCCTACCGCGCCTCCAACGAGGCGTTGCAGATGGCCGGTGGAATGGGCTACTCCAAGGAGTTTCCCTTCGAACAGAGCGTGCGCGACTCGCGCATCATGCTCATCTTCGAGGGGACCAACGAGATCCTGCGGGCGCTGATCGCCCTCATGGGGTTGCAGCAGCCGGGCGAGCGCCTCAAGGCGTTAGGCAAGGCGCTGCAGGACCCCATCCACGGCTTCGGCGCCATTTCCAGCTACCTCGCCGGTCGCGCCAAGAGCACGCTCAACAAGCCCGACTTCACCAAGGTCCACTCCGCCCTCGCCGACGAAGCCGAGTTGGTCGCGTCGCAGGTCCACGCCTTGGGCCGCGGCGTGGAGTGGGCGCTCCGCAAGCACGGCAAGGCCATCATCGAGCGGCAGTACGTTCAGGAGCGCCTCGCCAACGCCGCCATCGACCTCTTCCTCGCCACCGCTACACTGTCGCGCATCACCGCCGAGATCGAGCAGGCCAATGGGGATCTCGAGGCGGTCGACGCCGAACTGGACTGCGCGCGCGTCTTCGTGCACATGGCGTATCGCCGCGCGCGGCGCGCGCTCAAGGCGCTCAAGGCCAACCAGGACGCCCGCCTCGACGCCATCGCCGAGCGCGCCGTCGAGGCCGTGGACCTGGCACCGCCGGCCCCCACCGATCGTTAGGCGCACATCCCGTCGCCGCCGTCCCGATCCGTGCGGTGACGGTGGCGCCGCACCCGGCGACGAGACAGCGGCCGTTAAGCGGTCGCATAATCGCGGTCGAGTAGGCTGTGCAACGTCCCGGCGAGCGACGGGGCAGGTTCCACCCCTCCGCGCACTCGAAAGGGGTCCCCGTCCCGGCTCGCCTCATCCGGAGCATGGCGATGCGCCTCGATCCTTCACTCACTCCCTCGTCCCTCCGCACCGCGCGCGCCTCCCTGCAGTGGGCGCGGGTGTCGCCGTGACCTCCCCGGTCCGCGCCTCGGTGACCGTCGGGCGCCTGGAGACCCACTACGCGCGCGCCGGGCGCGGTTCGCCGGTGCTCGTCATCGCGCGACTCGACGAGCCCCTCGAGTGGTCCGCGCAGTCACTCGTCGGTTCGCTGGCCGCGAATCATCGCGTCACCGTGGCGCTTCCCCCAGACTCGGTGGAATCCGACCACACCTTTGCCAGCTGGCTCGCCGGGCTGCTGGAGGGACTGGGAACGCCACGCGCGGCACTGGTGGCCACGGCGGAGCATGCGTTGCACGCGCTGCATTTCGCGATGCACTACGCCGATCGCGTCACCCGGCTTGCCCTGGTGGCTCCCGATCCACCAGCCCTCGACGGCGGCGCGGCGGGGATCGTCGGCGATGGAGCGACCCCCGCCACCGTGCCGCTCTTGATCGTCCCGGGAACGCTCCAACAGCAGAATGCGCCGGACCATCGCGCGTTGGTGCAGTTCATGGCCGGTGAGACCTTCCAGGGCGTGGGTTGACACGATGGCTGACGCGAAGGGATCATTGCCGTCGCGATGACGCAGCCATGCGTCGGCGTGCCTCGTCTTCCCCCATCGCGCTTGACGTCCTGCCTCACATGGCCGCACCCGTCCCCTCCGCGAGGGAGGCTACTCCCCCGCAGGGCACACACGCCTCGACCGCACTCCCCGCGCCGCTCACCACCCTGGTGGGCCGCGACGAGGACGTTGCGACTGTTCGCCGTCTCCTGGGGTCGACGCGGCTCCTGACCCTCACGGGGGCGGGCGGGAGCGGCAAGACGCGCCTCGCCATCGAAGTCGCGCACCAGTGTGCCGCCGACCATCCCGAGGGGGCCGCCTGGGTCGAACTTGCCCCGCTCGCCGACCCGGAACTGCTCGCCTCGTACATCGGCACGGCGCTGCACGTCGAACTCGGCGCCAGGCCGGCGATCGACTCGGTGCTCGACGCGATTCAGGGGCGGGAACTCCTGCTGGTGCTCGACAACTGCGAACACCTCGTCGATGCCTGCGCATCGTTCGTCGAGCGGGTGCTCGCGCGCGCCCCCGGCATTCGCGTATTGGCGACGACGCGTGAGGCGTTGGGAGTGGCAGGCGAGCGGGCGTGGCTCGTCCCCACCTTGCCCACGCCGTCGACGGAACTCGTCGTGACCCCCGAGGTGGTGCTGTCCTCACCGGCGGGTCGACTGTTCGTCGAGCGCGCCGAGGCTGCCCACGCCGCGTTTCGCCTCACCCCCGAAAACGCCGACGCAGTGGCCAGCATCTGCCGGCGACTCGACGGGCTCCCGCTCGCCATCGAGCTGGCGGCAGCGCGCGTGCGCGCCCTCACCCCCGACCAGATCGCCGCGCGCCTCGACAAGGCCTTCCACGTCCTGACCAGTGCGCCGCGCGCCGCCATCTCGCGCCATCGCACGTTGGGCGAGGCGATCGATTGGAGCTACGCGCTGCTCGAGGAGGGCGATCGGGTGGTGCTGCAACGCCTCTCCGTCTTCGTCGGCGACTTTTCGCTCGAAGCAGCCGAAGCGGTCTGTGCCCCCTCCCCCGCCGACGCGGTCGAGATCCTCGACCGCCTGGTCACCCTGGTCGACAAGTCGCTGGTGGTGATGGTGGAAGGCGACGCGACAGCGCGTTATCGCCTGCTGGAAACGATCCGCCAGTATGCCGCCGAGCGCCTGAATGCGGCTGGGGGAGGCGATGACGTGCGGGCTCGTCACGCGCGCTTCTACATTGGCGTGGTGCGCGAGGCCGAGCCCCACTTCATCACCGGCGCGCGCGGCATCTGGATGGAGCGCGTGCTGCGCGAAATGGACAACCTGCGCGCGGCGCTCGCCTGGACGCGCGATCACGCCCCGCTGCGCTGCTTGCGGCTGGCGGGATCGCTCGGGTGGGTCTGGTACTCCTCCGGACTCTGGTTCGAGGGGCGCCGCTGGCTGGAGGAGGCCCTGGCGCTCCCCGTCGCCGCGGCGCCCACGCACGAGCGCGGCATCGCCCTCCTCGGCGCCGGTGTCCTCGCCGGACTGCAGGCGCAGGCGAACGTGGCCCGCCCGTGGCTCGAGGAGGGAGCGGCCATCCTCCGCGCCGTGGGCGATCATCACCGCGAGGCATATGCCCTCGCGTATCTCGGGGTCGCCGTGGGACAGTCCGGGAGCGCCGGCGCCGAGGAGCCCACGCAGCTGGCGTTACAGCGCTTTCGTGAGCTCGGCGACCTGTACGGGCAGCGCCTCGCCCTCCTCGTCCTGGTCACCCTCCGGCTCAAGGACGGTAACCTGGAGGCCGCGCGCGTGCTGGCCGAGGAAGCGGCACAGGTGGCGCGTGACTTCGGCGCTCCGCGCGAGTTGGGCATCGCGCTCCAGATCCTGGGGACGGTCGCCTTCCATCAGGGCGACGTGGCGAACGCCGGTGCGTTGATGGGCGAGGCGCTTCAGGCGCTGCAGCGCGACCCGCAGGCACTGTGGGTCGCGCGCGTACTGGAGCTCCTGGCAATGGTCGCCGGGGCGCGTAACGAACACGCGCACGCCGCGCGCCTCTTCGGCGCCGCGCATGCGCACCGCGCCTCCATCGGTGCGGCGCAGTTCCTGCTCGACCGTGAGCGTCTGGCCCCCTTCATCGAGCAGGCGCGGCAAGCCCTCGGTACCCCTGACTTCGACGCGGCATGGGCGCAGGGCGAGGCGCTCCCCATCAGCAGCGCCATCGCCGAGGCACTGCAGCACCTCCACGCCGCCAACGCCGCGCGCCCTTCCGCGACCAGCGTTGCAACTGGCGGTGTCCCGCCGCTGCGTGTCGCTGCGCCGGCGTCCCCTCCGCTCCCCGCCGTCGAATCCGGGGCGGCAGCGCCACCGGCGCTGGAGGTCGCGGCGCTGGGCCCCCTGCAGATCCGGCGCGACGGCATCGCGCCGTCCGAGGACGTGTGGCGCTACGCACGGGGGCGCGAACTGTTGCTGTTCCTCCTGTCGTATCCCGAGGGACGCACGCGCGAGCAGATCGGGCTCGTCTTCTGGCCCGACGCCTCTCCCGCGCAGGTGAAGAATTCGTTCCACGTCCTCCTGCACCACCTGCGACGCGCGCTCGGACGCGCCGACCTCATCACCTTCGAGCGCAGCCGCTATCGCATGGCCTGGGAA
>DAIESF010000343.1 GCA_027346425.1 Gemmatimonadota bacterium
CCCACGCCCCCGCGACCGAGGCGCCGGTAGCCGACGCGGCGATGCGGCGCGACAGCAGCCGGGTGCGCCTCCTGCTCAAGCAGGGGGCCGACGTCAACGCGGCGCAGGGCGACGGGATGACCGCGCTGCACTGGGCGGCGCTGCACGGCGATGCCGCCGAGGCGCGCATGCTCGTGTACGCGGGCGCGAGGCTCGACGCGACGACTCGCAACGGGAGCTACACGCCGCTGCACCTGGCGAGCAGGGCCGGGCAGGCGGCGGCGGTCGTGGCGCTGCTCGAAGGTGGGGCCGATGCCAATGCCGGGACGGCAAGCGGTCACGCGACCCCGCTTCACCTGGCGGCGGAGAACGGCGACACCGCGGTCATCCGGGCGCTCCTCGGTCACGGCGCCAAGGTCGACGCCCGTGAGTCGAACTTCGGCCAGACTCCCCTGATGTGGGCGGCGGCCACCGACCGCGTGGCCGCGATGCGCATCCTCATCGCCGGCGGCGCTGACCTCAAGGCCACCTCGGCGGTGACCGACATGGCCGCCCAGGAAAAGGCATGGCAGGCCGCCCTCACGGCGCGAAACAAGCGGATGGCGGCGATGCGCGCCGCCGAGCAGCCGCCAAAGGCGGCGGCCAGCGCGGCGGCCACTGCGGCGGCCACCGCGGCGCCGGCCGCCGCGCCTAACGCCGGGGCCGCGATCTCCGAGACCGAGGTACCGAAGGGGAGCGCGCCCGCGGCGCCCCGCGGTGCCGACTCGACCGAGGCGCGGGCGCTCACCTACGGGCAGCTGGTCGGCAAGAGTGGCGGGCTGACTCCCCTCCTGTTCGCGGTGCGCCAAGGGTACGCCGACGCCGTCGATGCCCTCCTCGCCGCCGGCGCCGACATCAACGAGGTGAGCGCGGGCGATCGCACGAGCCCGCTCCTCATGGCCACGATCAACGGCCAGTTCGACCTCGCGAAGCACCTGCTCGACAAGGGGGCCGATCCGAAGCTCGCCAGCGACGCCGGGACGACCCCTCTCTACGCGACCATCAACGTGCAGTGGGCGGCCAAGTCGCTCTATCCGCAACCCACGGCGCAGTACCAGCAGCAGGTCACGCACCTCGAACTGATTGAGGCGCTCATCCGGGCGGGGGCCGACGTCAATGCCCGGCTCACCAAGCACCTCTGGTTCATGTCCTACAACTTCGACTTGTTAGGCGTGAACACCGAAGGGGCAACCCCGTTCTGGCGAGCGGCCTACGGGCTCGACGTCCCGGCGATGAAGCTTCTGCTCGCCCACGGGGCCGACCCGAACATCCCCACCCGCAAGCCCGCTGGACGGCAGCGCGGTATCGGCGGGGGGCCGCCCAAGGACCAGTCGGGGCTCCCCCCGGTTCCCGTCGGCGGCCCGGGGGTGTTCCCGATCCACGCGGCATCGGGGGTGGGGTACGGCGAAGGGTTCGCCGCCAACTCGCATCGCCATGCCCCCGACGCCTGGATCCCCGCGGTGAAGTTCCTCGTCGAGGAGCTGGGGGCGGACGTGAACGCGCGTGACCACAACGGATACACCCCGCTGCACCACGCCGCAGCCCGTGGCGACAACGCCCTCATCGAGTACCTCGTCTCCAAGGGGGGCGACATCCACGTCGTCTCCCGCGGCGGACAGACGGTCGCCGACATGGCCAACGGTCCGGTGCAGCGCATCCCCCCGTTCCTTTCGACGGTGGCGCTGGCCGAGAAGCTGGGGTCACGGAACAACCACAAGTGCCAGTCGTGCTGACGATCAACCTGCGTTAGGCACCCCGGGCTTCGGTACGCCACGAGCCGCGAGCGACCAGGGGGTCGCTCGCGGCTCGTGCGCATCCGGAGGGCGCGACACGCACTACCGCGCGCGGTGTCCCTGCCAGGGCGAACGTCGCGCCGTCAGCTGGAAGGCGAGCAGACGGTGGCCGCCGGTCCCGGTTCGCAATGCACTCTGCGGCGGGAGGACGAGCTTGGCCCGGCTCATCGATGCCGAGTCAGCCATCAGCGCGGCAGCGCCGGCGGGAATCCCGTTGAGCTTGAGGATGTAGGCCACCACGTCGGTGTAGTTATCGAGCGGGAGCGACCCCGGGTCGCTGTCGGGCATGGTTGTGGTGATGCTCTTGAAGAGGTCGAACGTCGTCTGCCCCCCCCACTTGAGACGAAAGTCGGCGCTGGCCATCTCGGTGCGGGCATGACACTCGATGCAGACGCGCGTGAAGACCTGCTCACCCCGACCGGCCTGTTCCTCGGAATAGGTGCTGTCGGCGGTGGCGCGGGCGGTGCTGTCGGGGGTCTGCGCGTGGACGGGGAGCGCAGCAAGGAGGGCGCCGCCGAAGGCGACGCAGAGCAGGCGAGGCGAGAGACGCATGTCGGGGCGCGGGGGATGAATGCTGACGAAAGCTCGCTGGGACTAACGCACGAGGCAACCGGGGCGTTAAGCCAGGCGCCGCCGCCGAGCCCCTTGGCGACGCTTCCTCGCGTACATCCGTTCGTCGGCCAGCTGCAGCAGCTCGGCGCCGTCCTGCGCGTCGTCCGGGTAGATCGCCACGCCGATCGACATGTCGATCGCCATCTCGCCCGCGGGCGTGGGAACCGGCTGCCGCGCCGCGGTTCGAAGCTTGGCGGCGCAGCGGAAGATGTCCACGGTGTGCGTGGGATCGACGAGGCACACCGTGAACTCGTCGCCCGACCGCCTGGCCAGGAGATCCGATTCGCGCACCGACCCCTGCAGGCGCGCAGCGACAAGGCGCAGCACCTCATCGCCCACCACGTGACCGTAGCTGTCGTTGATGGCCTTGAAGCCGTCCAGATCGAGGAAGAGCACGGCCAGCCGCGTGCCGCGGCGGCGTGCCTGCTGGATCGCCTTGCGCAGGTGCTCGTCGAAGAGGTGCCGGTTGGGGAGGTCGGTCAGCTCGTCGAACATCGCCATGTGCGCCGTGCGCGCCTCGGCACGCTTGCGTTCGGAGATGTCGTGGAAGATGGAGAAGTAGTGCGTCACGGCGCCGTGCACGTCCTGCACGGCAACGATACTGATCCATTCGACATAGAGCGTCCCGTCGCGACGGCGATTCAGGACCTCGCCCTCCCACCGGCCAAGGGCGCGCAACGCCCCCCACATCTCGGCGTAGAAATCCGCATCGTGGAGTCCTGAGCCGAGCATGCGTGGCGTATGTCCCAGCACCTGCTCCGGGGCGTATCCCGTTACGCGAGTGAACGCGGGGTTCACGTAGACGTTTCGCCCCGCCGCGTCGGTGATGGTGATGGCCACGCGCGCATGCCGCACGACCAACTCGGCAAGTCCCGGGAGTCCCAGCGAATCAAGCATCCAGCCTCCGGCACATCGGGTGAACGACCGGTGGCCGCGCGGTACACGTGCCGGCGCCACAGGGCGCCACTCGCGATTCCACTCTAACGATGAAGTATCCACAGCCTGAAGGTGTCCGATAATCCCCCAGTCCTCGCCGCGATTCCCTGAGGAGGCGGTGGATGGCGGGGCTAGCCTGAGTCGCGCGCCGCCCTGTCGCCCGAGCTTGGGGCCGCGTGGCGCGACGTGGGTGGGGCGTATGCCATGTTCGATGGTGTCGGCTCTCCGCTCACCCAGAGCTTTGGCGTGGCGCTCTTCTCCGCCGCCTCGCACCAACAGCTGCAAGCGATCGAGGACTTCCTCGAGGCACTCGGGAGCGATGTTTTCCACGAGGTGAGCCCCATCGCCGACAGCGCCGTCCTCCCCATCCTCGCCGAGCGCGGCTATCACCCGGTCGAGCTGACGTCGGTGCTGTGCCGGGTCGTGACGCCAGCTGCTGGCGCGCCGGCCGAGGGTTCGCACGGGCCAACAGTCAGGCGAATTGCTCCTGACGAGATCGACAGCTGGGTCGACACGGCGTCGAAGGGGTGGGGCGAGACGCCGGAGTTGGCGGCCTTCATGCGCACCCTTGGCTCGGTGACCGCCCGTGCCGCCGGGACGCATCCGTTCCTGGCCGAGCTGGATGGGGTTCCCATTGCGGCCGGCGCGATGCATATCAACGCAGGAGTGGCGCTGCTGGCGGGTGCTAGCACGATCCCTGCGGGACGACGCCAGGGGGCACAGGCGGCCCTGCTCGAGGCGAGACTCCGCTTTGCGGCTGAGCACGGTTGCGATCTGGCGATGATGTGCGCGGCCCCCGGGAGTGCCTCCCAGCGGAACGCCGAACGACGGGGATTCGGGATGGCGTACACGCGGGTGAAGTGGGGGAGGTCGCGCGCATCGTGAGGACGAAGCCACGGCGTCAGGTGTGGGGTCGGAGGAGTCACCCTGCATGATGCGGGGCTTCTCCGATGACCGATGGTGGCGCGCGGAGTGACCGTGGGGGGGTACGTCGCCACCAGACGTGCGCCAATCCTTGGGCGCGGAGGGAGCGGGGAGATATGAGTGATGCCTTGACGGTGCGAGTGGATTCGATGGGGGATCGGTCTGCCCACCGCGCGCTCGTCGCACGCGTCCTCCGGATCGCCCCAACGGCCTGGGACGGCGTGCTCGATGCGTACCACGCGCAGATCGACGCCCATGCGACGATCGACGCGCGACTCGCCGCACTCGGCGAGCTGATGGGGACGCACTTTCCCGATGCACCGGCCATCGCCGGCGCACTCGCGGTGGCGCCCTGTCCATCGTGTGGTGAGCGTCGGGTGCGAGCCCGCTATCACCGGAATGCTGCCGCTCCGTCAGGGGTGATGACACCCTACACCTATGGAGTGTGTGAGGGGTGTGGTCACGCCACGCTTCTCGAGGGGGCCGCCGACAGTGCGGTGTACGCATCGCCAGCGTACTATCAGGCGCAAGGTGGAGACGGTGTCGGGTATCCCGCCTACGAAGGAGAACGCACCTATCGCGAGGCCAAGGGAGATCGCCTGGTGCAGTGGGCGATCGGCCACGCGCCCGAGCCTCCGAGCGCGATCCTCGAAGTCGGCAGCGGCTTCGGTTTCACGCGCCGCGCCGCCGAGCGACTGGGCCTTCGCACGTCAGGGGTGGACCTGAATCCCGCGGCCGCCGCCGCGGCACGCCGCCTGTATGGGATGGAGACCTTCGTAGGGACGCTCGCCGACGCGATCGCGGCTGATGCCGTGCGACCGGGGACGCAGGACCTCGTCGTGTATGACTTTGTACTCGAGCACCTGGCGGCGCCGGTCGAGGAACTCGTCCTCGCGTCGCGACTATTGTCGCCGCGCGGGGCGCTGATCGTTCGCGTGCCCGGGATCGAGGCGATCGAGCTCGCGTCGTTCGGTTCGTTGTACCGGTCGTTTCGGAGCGACCATCTGCACGTGTTCTCGCGCGCGTCACTGGAGCGGATGCTGGATCGCGCCGGTCTGGCGCTCACGGCGTTCGACACCGGGTGCGGGGCCGATCTGCTGCGCGAGATTCTCGACGAGCCGGAGTTGCGTGCCGCATACACGGCGGGTCGCGGCCCCGACATCACTGCGTGTGCCATCAGGAGGGACCATGCGAATTCCCCACGTCATCATACCTGAACTCGCCGACGGACACCGCCGGCGCTTCGAGCAACACATGGACTCCGACCGCTCGGGGTGGCACCGGCGGTGGACCGAGTCGATCTGGCGGCGTCACCAGGATGAGCGCAACGCGCGGCTCTCGGGGTGGAAGTCGCCGGATGATCGCCGACGGCGCCTCGTGCACTTCTATGACGAGTATGGAGTGCATGGGGACCAGTTCGTCCTCAAGGGGACCCACGTCTGGGTGAGCCTGACGCTCCCCGAGGTGGAGGTGGCGGCGTACGAAGCGCGCATCCTGGCCGGTGCTGCAGCTGGCGGGTGGAGCACCGCGCCGTCGCGTGGGGCATGGCGCACCTGGCGCCGCGGCGATCTCGAAGCCAGGGTGGCCATCGTGCAACGGCACGAAGAAGACGAGCGACGGGGCTACACGCTGCCTCCGACGTATCGCACGCTGACCTTCATGGTGCGCTCGCGCGATTACGAGACGCCGGCCAACCTGGAGCAACGTCCCTTCCGCTGGTTCCACGACGTGGGGATGCGGCCCATGCTCAGCGCGGGTGCTCCGACCGAGATCGAGCCGGAGGGCCTCGCCGAGTTCTTCCCCGCACAGCTGGAGCTGGGTTGCGGTCCGTCGACGGAGGCGGGGATCCCGCACCTCTCCAACCTGCACCGCATCTACGGCGTTTCGCGCGGCGACTTCTCCTTCATCTTCAACCCCGAGGACGATCGGCTCCTCGACGTGCTCGACACCCCCGAGGCGAAGTACGGCCAGATGACGGAGATCTACCGCCAGTGCCTGACCGCCGAGCCCACGGTCTTCTACCACGCCATCCGTGAATTGGCCAATCGCAGGCTCCTGGTGGGACCGGTCATCACCAACAACTTCGACTGCCTGTGTGCCGAAATGGGGTTGGAGGAGACGTCGCTGCGCCGCTACGACACGGAGCCGTACTTCCAGAAGATGCGGTCGGCGCCAGGGAAGTCCATCGAGTTCGACCCGCGCGCCAAGTCGCTGCTGGTAGTTGGAGTGCACGCCGACCGGCGGCTGGCGCAGCTGGTGGCGCGGGAACGCGGCCTGACGGTGCTGTATGTCGACCCCGAGACCTACCGCGACCCCGCCGGACGCCTGATGCGTTATCCGGTGGAGGCGCCACAGAGCGGAGACATGATCGTGCGGGCGCCGGCCGGGGAGACCTTCGAGCGCCTGATGCGCTCGCTCGATCCCAACTGGGGCTACGTGCGGCCCCGGCACGAGGTGCACGTCCCGGAGCAGGCGCGGATGTGACGGCGTCGGCTGCCGACCGGGGAGCATGCGCCGCGGGCGCCGCGAGCGCGGAAGCCGCGAGCGCGGAGGGCGCGGGCGCGAAGCCGGCAAGCGTGGAGGTCGCGCCGCCCTCGCGGCGGCGACTGCGCATCCTGCTGGCGATTCCGTACTACCCTCCGGTGATCGGCGGCGCCGAGGTGCACGTCTCCCGACTGGCGGCGGCGCTGGTGCGACGTGGTCACGAGGTCGAGGTCATCACGACGTATGCGCCGCCAATGCCGCGGCGACGGCA
>DAIESF010000351.1 GCA_027346425.1 Gemmatimonadota bacterium
TGAGGAACTCGAGGAGAAAGGCGCGGACCGCTGGCGCCGTGGCCGCCTCGGGGGTGCCGAGGTTGACGAGGATGACGTGCGGCTTCGACGGATTGGACATGCCGGCAATATAACGCCACCGAACTCTTGAGCCGCTTCACGCCGCTTCACTCATAAGAGTGTGCGATGACCGCGTGGCTGGCATCGCGTGACCTCGGTGGCGGTGCTCGCGGGTGGGAGGCAGCAGTGCGGTGGTGGTTCCCATTCGCCGAAATACCAACTACGGCCTGCAGCGCGTCGTCACGCGTCTTTGCCCACGCACCCGGCGTACGCCGGCGATGAACCCTGAAGCGGACCGCGCGATCCCCCGGGTTTCCGTGCGGGCGCCCTGTTCGACGGAAGGCTCTCAGGTGGAAGCGCAGTGCGTGGGGTTCGACTCTGGATATCGACGCCCAAGATGCGCCCGGCAGGCGCACAAGGGGCACGTCCCGGACATCGCGTCCGGGAACACCCGCTGCACGCGGAGACCGTTTGGGCCCCGTTTGCAAACCTTGGTTGACGAGTTCTCATCTTGGGAATAAGTATGGGAGCCCTAATCCGCCCAATGGGCGCGTGCAGCGTGCTTTGCAGCGGGAGGGGGCGATGGCGCGCGTGTCTCGATCGCTCACGGCAATGGTCATTGTCCTTCGAGGAGGCGGCACGACGCAGCACCGCAGTGTGGCACGCAGCGTGGCACTTCGAGTAGGCGACCGCCGTGGCGGCGCTCGTGTGCGCCGGCTGGCCGGTGCGCGGGGGACCCGCTGGTTCAGCGATGCCTCGCGGCCGTCAGCCGCAGCTTGACTCACTGATCACCAGAACCTGGTACCACTCCCAATGAGAAAACGAATAGTCATGGTGTTGATGGGCGCGTGGCTGCTCGCCGGTGGCACGGCGACGCCGGCGACGGCCCAAGGGGCGGCACAGCAGAAGCCCGTCAGCGGCAGGGTGACGAGCGAGCAGGGCGAGCCGATGCCCGGCGTCTAGGTGGTCATCAAGGGGACGACGGTCGGGACGCTGACCCGCGTGGACGGGACCTACTCGCTGCGCGCCAGCGTGGGACAGGTGCTGCAGTTCCGCTTCATCGGGACGGCGCCCGAGGAGCGGACGGTCGGCGCCGCCGATGTGATCAACGTGACGCTGCGGCGCGTGGCGACCCAGCTCGACGCGATGGTCGTCACCGCACTCGGCCAGACGGCCCAGCTCCGCACGCTCGGCACGGCGCAGCAAACGGTCGATGGCGCCGCCATCTCCGAGACGCAGCGCCAGAACTTCGTGAATGCGCTGCAAGGGCGCGTAGCGGGTGTCGAGGTCACCTCGTCGTCCGGCGTCCCGGGGGCGTCGTCGTCGATCACGATCCGCGGCGTCTCGTCGATCTCGTCGAGCAACCAGCCGCTGATGATCGTTGACGGCCTCCCGCTCGACAACAAGACGCTCAACACCGGCGTCCTGGCCTCTGATGCTCCGGGGTCGCTGACGGCGTTCTCCAATCGCGGTGTCGACTTCACGAACCGCGCCGCCGACCTCAACCCGGACGACATCGAGTCGCTCACCGTGCTCAAGGGGCCTGAGGCATCGGCCCTCTACGGCATCGATGCGGCCAACGGCGCGATCGTCATCACCACCAAGCGCGGCCGGGCGGGGACCGGGGGGTTCGAGTACAGCACGAGCCTCAAGATGGAGAGCACGCGCGAGCAACCCGAGCTCCAACGGGTCTACGGCCCGACGACGATCTCGGGAAGTGCACTCGGCTCGTTCCAGTACTTCGGCGCACCCTACGCGCCCGGGACCACGTTCTACAACAACATCGACGGCTTCTTCCGCACCGCGCTCACGCAACGGCACAACCTCTCCTTCTCCGGCGCCGCGCAGGACAACCGCATCAACTACCGCGTGGCGATGTCGGCCGACAAGCAGGAAGGGGTGGTCCCCAACGCGGATTACTCGCGCGTCAACCTCACCGGCGCCTCGCAGTCGCAGGTGAACAGCTGGCTGCGCGCCGACCTGTCGATGCAGTACGCGCTCGCCAACAACAACCAGGCGTACAAGGGCGACAACGGTCCGCTCATCGGCCTCCTGCTGTGGCCCCAGACCGACAACGCGAAGGACTGGCTCACCCCGGCGGGGAACCGGCGTCGCATCACGAACCTCGCGGCCTCCGGCGAAGTCGATAACCCGTACTTCAACGTCGAGAAGAACCGCATCAACTCGAAGAACTCGCGCCTCATCGCCAACCTCGGACTCATTGCCACCCCGGTGTCGTGGGCGAACGTGAAGTCGAACATCGGGATGGATACCTACACCAACGAGAACCTGATCCTGCGCCATCCCGAGAGCGCCTACGGCAACACGTACAACGGCGTCCTCGACGAAGCCAACGACGTGGTGCGGAACCTCACGGCGCAGACGCTGGTGAACTTCGAGCCGTACAACATCACCAGTGAGCTCTCCATCAACGGGCTGATCGGGAACCAGGTCTCCGACTTCAAGTCGACGACGGCGGCGCTCAAGGGGCAGGACTTCCTCGACCCCAACTTCGTCTCGATCAACAACACCAACCTTCGCACCAACCGTACGACCATCGCGCAGCGTCGACTCGTTTCGGTCTTCGGAAGCGCGACGCTGAACTGGCGCGATTACCTGTACCTCACCGGGACACTGCGCAACGACTGGACCTCGACGATTCCCACCGAACGGAACTCGTTCATGTACCCGTCGGTGTCGGGATCCTTCGTCTTCTCCGACGCCTTCCCGGCGATCAAGAACTTCATGACGGGCCGCCTTCGCGCCGGCTACGCCGAGGTGGGGAAGGATGCTCGGCCCTACGCCTATCGCCCGTCCCTGGAGTACAAGACGACGTCGTACGGTGGCTATGGCTACGGCTTCACCGGGCCGAACCTCGGCCTCAAGCCGGAATTCGCCCGGTCGTACGAATTCGGGACGGAACTCGGTTTCCTGAAGGACCGCCTCGGACTCGATGTCACCTGGTATCGCAAGCAGACGAAGGACCAGATCGTCAACGACATCCGCGGGAGCTACGCGACGGGCTTCATCCTGTTCAACCTGAACGGCGCCGTCACGCGCAACGAAGGGTGGGAAGTGACGCTGCGCGGGACGCCGATCGAGAACCGCCTCCTTGCCTGGGACGTGCAGGCCAACTTCGATCGTTCACGCGGCAAGGTGCTCGCTCTCCCCAACGCGCTGCCGGAGTCCTACGTCTCCGACACCTGGCTCTTCGGCAACGTGCGCAACGGGACCAAGCCCGGACTCTCGACCCGTTCGCTCACCGGTCTCTTCTACCTGCGCAACAACAAGGGCGACCTTCTCATCGACCCGACCTCGGGGCTCCCGCTCCGCTCGACGACCTTCATCGACGGCGGGTACGATCGCCAGCCCGACTTCACCGTTGGCATCACCAACACCCTCAGGCATCGCAACTGGTCGCTGAACTTCCTCGTCGACCTCCGGAAGGGAGGCGACGTGCTCAACGCCACGGAGCAGTACCTCACGGCACGCGGGCTCAGCACGCGGACACTCGATCGCGACAAGCCGCGCGTGATCAAGGGGGTCCTCCGCGATGGCAAGGAAAACAGCGCCACACCAACGCAGAACAACATCGTCGTCATCCCGGCGATGCAGACGCTGTACTACACGAACATCAGCGAAGAGCTGTTCATCGAAAAGGACATCAACTGGCTGCGACTGCGTGACGTCACGCTCCGCTACCAACTGCCGCGCCGCTTCCTGAAGACTCGCGACGCGAGCGTCTTTGTCACCGGGACCGACCTCTTGCTCATCACCAATTACTCGGGGCTAGATCCAATCGTGAACGGGAATACGGCGGCGGTGGGTGGCTCGGGGGCAGCCGGGATCGACTACGGCAACTTCCCCATGCCGCGCGGCTACACCTTCGGCCTCAAGGTGGCGTTCTAATGACAAAAAACATTCGCCTTGGCGCCTGCGCCGCCCTGCTCGCAATGTCTGCGGGCTGCAAGGACTTCCTCGACGTCAACGACAACCCCAACGCCCCGCAGGTCGTCTCCGCCAACCTGTACCTGGCGCCGATGCTGCATTGGATGGTGACGTCACCGCAGTACGATGGCCGCTTCGTGGGACGCTACACGCAGGAGTGGATGCTGGCCTTCGGCACGACCACCCTCACCACCTGGGACCGGATGGGCTACGACCCGTCCAGCGACAATGGCGCGCAGCAGTGGCGCGACGTGTACTGGACGCTCGGCCAGAACCTGGTGGACATGATGAACAAGGCCGAGGCCGAGCAGCGCTGGGATCTGCTCGGGGTCGGCTACGTCCTCAAGGCCTGGGGGTGGCAGGTCACCACCGACCTCCACGGCGAGATCATCGTCAAGGAGGCGATCGACCAGTCGAAGTTCACCTTCAATTACGACACGCAGGAGTACGCCTATCAGGAGATCCAGCGCCTGCTGGACAAGGCCATCGAACTGCTGCAGAAGAGCGACGGCGCCGTCGACGCCGCCTATCTCGGGCGCACCGACAAGATCTACAACGGCGACCGCACCAAATGGCTCAAGCTGGCGTACGGCATGAAGGCGATGAACCTCAACCACTACTCCAACAAGGCGAGCTACAAGCCCGCCGAGGTGATCGCCAACGTCGACAAGTCGCTGGCGAGCAACGCCGACGACCCGCTCCTGACCTACCCGAACACCCAGAACGACGACATCAACTTCTGGGGGCGCACGCGTGGCAACATCCAGACGAGTTCGACGGGTTACCGCCAGACGCAATTCGTGGTCAACCTGATGAACGGGACGCACACCGGGGGGGTCGTCGACCCGCGGATGAGCCGTATGCTCGCGCCATCGCCCGACGGGCAATATCGCGGGCTGGACATCAACGTTGCCGGGATGGGCGCGTTCTCGGCGGCCCAGCAACCGATGAACTTCCACGGCTACGTGGGCACGGGCGGACTGCAGCAGAAGGGGCGCTACATCTTCGACGACAAGGCCAAGCTCCCGGTCATCACCTACGCCCAGCTGCAATTCATCAAGGCGGAGGCCGCCTACCGGATGGGCGACAAGGCCACCGCCTACGCGGCGTACAAGAATGGCATCTCGGCCCATATCGACTGGGTCAATGCCCGCAACAACGACAACGGCCAGACGCCGACGCAGATCACCTCGGCCGAGAAGGCGGCGTACATGGCAGCGCCGTCCATCGTGCCGGCGTCACCGTCGGGGCTGACCCTCACGCACATCATGACTCAGAAGTACATCGCCCAATGGGGATGGGGGCACAACGAGTTATGGATGGACATGCGCCGGTACCACTACACCGACGTCGACCCGGCGACCGGGGAGCAGGTCTACCCGGGCTTCGCGCCACCGACGAACCTCTATCCGGACAACGGCGGCAAAGTGGTGCAGCGCATCCGGCCGAGGTACAACTCCGAGTACGTGTGGAACAGGGCGGGGCTGGAAGTCATCGGCGGCCTTGCGCTGGATTACCACACCAAGCCGATGTGGATCATCGAACCGTAACCTACACATGACCATACATCGAACTCTCGCGGTGCTTCTGTCGGCGGTGGTCCTCGCGTCCTGTGACAAGAACGCCGTCCAGGACATTTCCGGACCGATCGCCAGTGCGCGCATCAAGTTCTTCAACTTCGGCGTCGGCGCCCCCGGCGTGAACTTCTACGCCAACGACACGAAGATGACCGCCATCAATTCGGCCACCGGGACCGAGTCCACGCTTGGCACCACGTACGGTGGTGTGGCGTCTGGCGGCTACTACGCCGCCATCAACCCAGGGCAGTACACGCTCACCGGAAAGATCGCCGCCACGGTCGACAAGGACCTGGCGATCGCGACGGTCACCGCTCCGATCGCCGATGGGAAGAGCTACTCGCTTTACCTGAGCGGGTTCTATAGCACGACCAGCAAGTCGGTGGAAGGGTTCATCGTCGAGGATGCCTTCCCTGCGGAGATCGACTACTCGGTCGCGTACGTCCGCTTCGTGAATGCGATCTCCAACGCGAATCCGATGACGTTGTACGCCAAGAGCACCACCACCGGAACGGAAGTAGCGGTTGGTGCGGCGGTGGCGTACAAGGGGGGTGGTGCATTCACGTCGCTGCCGGGCGGCGCGTATGACCTGAGCACGCGTTATGCAGGCGCGACGACGAATGCGATCACTCGTGCCGCCGTCTCGTTCAATGCGGGACGGGTGTACACGATCGGCGCCCGGGGTGACATCACAGTCACGTCGACGACAGCAACCAACCGCCCCTTCCTGGACAATACCGCCAACCGGTGAGGCAGAACCGAGAAGGTGCCGATCCGCGATGTCGCGGATGGGCATCATCCGGTTGGGGTGCCTGGCCGCGCAGGGACGGCAGGAAGAGGGAGCAACGGGGTGGTCCGCAGTATCGCGGACCACCCCGTTGCCTACCGTCCCTTTCACGAAGGGGCGTGCCTTGGCGCAATGGCAGGCTCGCCGCGACCGCCTAGAACGCCTCGACGGGGAAGTCCATCACTGCCCCCGCCCCGGCCGTGATCGTCGCGTACAGCGTCAGCGTTTGCGGCATGACCCGTTCGAAGTAGAAGCGCGCCGTGGCCACCTTGGCCTCGTAGTGCGCCGGGGGAAAGGCGCCGTTTCCCCCCGCCAGCCGCTCGGTTGCCACGCGGGCCGTCCGGAGCCACTGGTGCCCTAACGCCACATAGCCGAACAGGCGCAGATACTCGCAGGCGGCGGCCCCCGCCTCGTCGAGGTTGCGCGCCGCCGCCTGCGCCAGCCACTCGGTCGCCTTCTGCAACGCTCCCGCCGCCTTGCCCAGCGTGGCCGCATGCGCCGCCAGCGCGGGAATCCTCCCGCTCGCCTCGATTTCCGCAGCGACGATGGCCGCATAGCGCTTGAGCAGGCGCCCGTTCCCCTCGGCCAGCTTGCGCCCGACGAGGTCGATGGCCTGCACGTAGTTGGTCCCCTCGTAGATCTGCCCGATGCGCGAGTCGCGCACGAACTGCTCCATCCCCCACTCGCGGATGTAGCCGTGCCCGCCGTACACCTGCATCCCGATGTTGGTGCTCTCGAAGGCGAGGTCGGTGAAGAGCGCCTTGATGATCGGGGTGAGGAGCGCGACGAGATCGGCCGCCTCCTGCCGTCTCTCCTCGCTGGGATCGCGGAACTCCTGGTCGATGAGCATCCCGGTCCA
>DAIESF010000361.1 GCA_027346425.1 Gemmatimonadota bacterium
TCGGCGCTCGACCGAAAGCTGACCGATCGCATCGCCCCGCCAACCGAAGTCTCACGACTGCACGCGCAGCTCTTCGCCCACGTGGGCCCCCGCGGCGAGAACGCGCCGCCGTCGCATCTCCCGCGACAAATGGGGGGAGATACACTTCTCGCTGGCGGGAGCCCACCCCCTTTCGTCGATTCGGCGTCAGGGAGGCTCTCCCTCGCGTACCCCGTGCTCGACGCCACCGACCGCGTTCGCGGGCTGATCGTTGCCACAGGGGGCGCCGACTATGAGGTGCGCTGGGAGCCCGAGCCGCGCTCGGGCGCGCGGTGGGGGGTTATCGTCGACCGTTTGCACCGCGCCATCGATTCCGCGTCCCAGGCGGTGACGGGGCGCGAGGCGACGCTCGTGCGCGGTCCGGTTCGTGTCCTCCCGAACCGCGGGAAGGTGGCGTTCGTGCCGTCCGCGTACGTGTGGCGTGGCGATGGCGCCCCGTCGGTCCGACTCGTCGCCGTTGCCGATGGCGATACCGTTCGAACGGGGGCCACGATCGCCGCCGCCGCCGGCCTCCCGGCGCCGTCCCTGCCCAGCACTCCACTTTCGCCGTCCGAGTTCCGCTCGCGTGTCGAGGCACTGTACAACGAGATGCGTGAGGCGCTTGCGCGCGGCGACTGGCTCGCCTTCGGCAACGCCTACGACGCACTGGGGCGGGCATTGCGCTCGACCCCGGCGAAGCCTTGAACCAGCTCTCGACGCTCCGTAGCTTGCGCGGCTGCGCCCTCACGGCTGCGCCTGTCGCGCGCATGAGGTGCCGCGCTGCATATCGAGGGTGAGCCGCCGCCCCCTCGCCGCAAGACCGGACGTCCCCAACCGGCGGCAGCGTCCACAACGTCGGAGAACGCGTGAACATTCACGAATACCAGGCGAAGGACATCCTTCGCGCGATCGGTGCGCCGATCCCGCCCGGAGAGATCGCGACCACGCCTGACGAGGCAGAGGCGATCGCCAGCCGCATCGGCAAGATGGTGGTGGTCAAGGCGCAGGTGCATGCCGGTGGCCGCGGAAAGGCCGGCGGCGTGAAGCTCGCCAAGACGCCCGCCGAGGCCCGGGAAAAGGCGCAGGCGATCCTCGGCATGCAGATCAAGGGACTCACGGTCGAAAAGGTCCTCGTGACCGAGGCCGCCGACATCGCGAGCGAAGCCTACGTTGGGATCATCCTCGACCGCGCGAGCAAGAAGCCTGTCTTCATGGTGAGCCCCGCGGGAGGGATCGACATCGAAGAAGTCGCCGCCACAACCCCCGAGAAGATCCTCAAGCTGCCGATCGACACGCGCTACGGCCTCATGCCGTTCCAGGCGATGCGCCTCGGCTTCTTCCTCTACGACGACCTCGCCAAGGCCCGGGCCGCCGCCAAGATCATGGGGCAGCTCTACACCGCCTTCATGCAGAGCGGTTGCTCGCTCGCCGAGATCAACCCGCTCGTCGTCACCCCGACGGGTGACGTCATTGCCGTCGACGCCAAGATGGTGATCGACGACAACGAGCTCGATCGACGCCCGGCCATCGCCGCCCTCCGCGACGAGAGCGCCGAGGCGCCCAGCGAGGTGCAGGCGCGCAACGCCAACCTCACCTTCATCAAGCTCGATGGAAACGTCGGCTGCGTCGTGAACGGCGCCGGCCTCGCCATGGCAACGATGGACCTGGTGAAGTACTACGGTGGCGAGCCTGCCAACTTCCTCGACATCGGCGGATCGTCCAACCCGGAAAAGGTGGTGAATGCGCTGCGCATCATCACCGCCGACCCGAGAGTCAAGGCGATCCTGTTCAACATCTTTGGCGGCATTACCCGCACCGACGACGTGGCCAACGGCATCGTGACGGCGACGAAAGAAAACCCGCTCAAGGTGCCTATCGTCATCCGCCTCACCGGCACCAACGAAGAAATCGCGATGAAGATCCTTACCGAGAACGGTTTCTCCGCGTCGAGCGACATGGACGAAGCGGTGAAGAAGGCGGTCGCACTCGCAACCGGAGGACAGGCCGCGTGAGCGTCTTCATCAACAAGGACACGACCCTCGTCGTCCAGGGGATCACCGGACGCGACGGCTCGTTCCATACGAAGCAGATGATCGAGTACGGGACGCGCGTCGTCGCCGGCGTCACGCCGGGGAAGGGCGGGCAGAAGTTCGAAGGGACGGTCCCGGTCTACAACACGGTTGCCGATGCCGTCCAGGCCACCGGGGCCAACACCTCGGTGATTTACGTGCCGCCGATGTTCGCTGCCGATGCGATCATCGAGGCGGCCGACGCGGGGGTTCAGCTGATCGTCGCCATCACCGAGGGCGTCCCTGTCCTCGACATGACGCGCGTCTACCCCTACGTGAAGGAAAAGGGGGCGCGCCTCCTGGGTCCCAACTGCCCCGGGCTCATCTCGCCGGGGGAATCGAAGGTCGGGATCATTCCCGGGCGCATCTGCGCCCCGGGCCCGGTCGGCGTCGTCTCCCGCTCCGGGACGCTGACGTATGAGATCGTCTACCAGTTGACCCGCGCCGGGATCGGTCAGACGACCTGCGTCGGTATCGGCGGCGACCCGATCAACGGCACGAACTTCATCGATGCCCTCGCGGCGTTCGAGAAGGATCCGGCCACAAAGGTCATCTGCATGATGGGTGAAATCGGCGGGACCGACGAGCAGGAGGCCGCCGAGTTCGTGAAGCAGCACATGACCAAGCCCGTGGTCGGCTTCATCGCCGGCCAGACGGCCCCGCCAGGGCGGCGCATGGGGCACGCCGGCGCCATCATCTCCGGCTCGGCCGGGACGGCCGCGGAGAAGCTCCAGGCCTTCCGGGACGCCGGGATGGGCGTGGCCAAGCGTCCCATCGACTTCGTCGACCTCGTGAAGGCACGCCTTCACTAAGTTTGGAGAGGACGAGAAGACGGGAAGACGAGGTTGGGGACCGCACGAGTCGATCGCGGTCGCCCCAAGGTCGTTCTCTCGTCTTCTCGTCCTCTCGTCTTCTCGTCCTCTGAGGAAACAATGGCTGGAAACCGCACGCTCACGATCGTAAAGCCCGACGCCTTCGCTGCCGGCAAGGCCGGGAAGATCATCGCACACCTGGAGGGGGCCGACTTCAAGGTCGTGGCCGCCCGGGTCATGCACCTCACCACGGTGCAGGCGGAGGAGTTCTACGGGGTGCACCGCGAGCGCCCGTTCTTCCGCTCGCTGGTGACGTTCATGACCTCGGGGAAGTGCATGCCGCTCGTCCTCGAGCGGGCCGACGCGGTGGCCGAGCTTCGCACGGTCATCGGCTCCACCGACCCCGCCGAGGCGGCCGAGGGGACGGTTCGGAAGCTGTACGCCGAGTCGAAGGAGCGGAACGCGATTCACGCCTCGGATTCGGACGAAAACGCCTCGCGCGAGTCGCGATTCTTCTTCGCCGAGTCGGAGATCCTGTAAGGGGTCGTAAGTCGCGAAACCATCGCCACTTGATACACTAGCCCGGCAAGTCTAAATTGTCGGGCTATGCTGTCCTTTGACCTTCGGTCCCTCGAATCGCACGCGGCGCAGGTCGATGCCGTCCTCGCTGGCGACGATTCCGTCTGGCTCGAAGGCGATGCTCGGCCGATTGGAGGAGTTCACGTGACGGGGCGCCTCTCGAGCGCCGGCACGGGGCGGTATTACTTCAGTGGCCACATCGAAGGGACAACGCGTGATGCGTGCCGGAGGTGCCTGACGGAGGTCGACGTTCCCGTCGCCGACGACGTGCACGTCCTGTTCGCCGAGTCGGGGGGCGAGGACATCGATGACCCCGACGTGTACGAGATCGAAGCACGGGACTACGCCCTGGACCTCAGGCCGGCCGTGCGGGAGCAATGGCTGCTGGCCGTTCCCCCGCTGGTCACCTGCCGCGAGGACTGCAAGGGGCTGTGTCCGAAATGCGGAGCAGACTTGAACCTCGGCGCGTGCGGGTGCGCGCCGGCGCACGATCCCCGCTGGGACGCGCTTCGCTCGCTCGACGAGCAGGCGCGTTAGGCGGAAACACTTTCTTTGAGAGCAGAGTCCCATGGCCGTCCCCAAGCGACGTACCTCCAAGCGCAGAAAGCGGGCGCGTAACACGCACAAGGTCGCCCCGGCGATCGCCATCCAGAGCTGCCCGCGTTGCGGGAGCATGAAGCGCCCTCACCGCGTCTGCGCGGAGTGCGGGTACTACGCGGGTGAGCAGCGAGTCGAAGCGCAGGAAGCGTAGCCTTGGCGCGCATCGCGCTTGACGCGATGGGGGGCGATTTCGCCCCCTCCGCTCCCGTTGCCGGGGCCCTCCTCGCCCTCGGAGAGCTCGACCACTCGCACCGGATTCAGCTCGTCGGCATCCCTGGCGTCATTCGCCAGACGCTCGACGAGGCGCTGGCGGGCGCCTATGCCGGGCACGCCCAGCACCTCGACCGCCTGGAGATCGTCGAGGCCTCGGACGTCATCGAGATGTCCGAGAAACCGTCGGCGGTCCTGCGCGGCAAGCCGAACAGCTCGATGCACGTGGGGCTCAAGCTCCAGGTCGACGGACTCTCCGATGCCTTCGTCTCCTCCGGCAACACTGGCGCCCAGATGGCGATCTCGTCGCTCGTCCTGCGGCTCCATCCGGGACTCTCACGTCCGGCAATCAGCACCTTCTTCCCCACCGCGCGCCAACCGATCGTGGTCGTCGATTCCGGCGCAAACGTCGATTGCTCGCCGCAGGAGCTGGTGCAGTTCGCTCGCTTGGGGGCCGTGTACGCCGAGGACATTCTCGGGCGCACCAACCCGGTGGTCGGGCTGTTGAGCATCGGCGAGGAGCCGGAGAAGGGGAGCGCCGCCGTCAAGGAGGCACACCAACTCCTGCGGCAGTCGGGTCTCAACTTTCAGGGGAACGTCGAGGGGCGCGATCTCCCGGTGGGGGGGAGCGACCGTGGCCCGATCGACGTCGTCGTATGCGACGGCTTCGTCGGCAACGCCCTGCTCAAGTTCTACGAGGCCGTCGCCCCCATGCTGATCAACATGGTCGCTCGCCACGCCGGGCTGTCGAAGGAGCAGCTCGTCGGTGCCTTCAAGCAGCTCGATTACTCGGAGCAGGGCGGGGCCCCACTCCTCGGCGTCCGGGGGGTGTCCATCATCTCCCACGGCAAATCGAACCCGCGGGCCATCATGAACGCCATCAAGGTCGGGCTGCGTGCGGTGGAAACCCGCATGAACGACCACATCGGACGTCGCCTCGCCGAAAACGGCCAGCAGGGGACGGCGGCGTGAAGCGTCCTATCGCCTATCTGGCGGGGGTCGGCAAGTACGCGCCCCCCCGTGTCATGACGAACGCCGAGTTCGCCACCATGGGGCTCGACACCGACGACGCCTGGATCGTCCAGCGGACCGGGATCCGCGAGCGCCACGTGGCCGGCCCGAACGAGAACAATCGCACGATGTCCGCAGCGGCCGCGCGCATCGCGATGGAGCGCGCCGGTGTGACCCCCGGCGAGCTTGACCTCATCATCCTCGGCACCGCCTCGCCCGACCGCCTCCTCCCGTCGACCGCCGTCGACCTGCAGGCTGAACTCGGCGCCTCCCGGGCCGCGGCTTTCGACGTGATGGCCGCCTGTTCGAGCTTCCTCTACGGGCTCATCGTGGCCGAGGGGCTGATGCAGAGCGGAACCGCGGAGACCGTCCTGGTCGTTGGGACCGAGAAGCTCACCTCCATCGTTGACTGGAAGGATCGCTCGACCTGCGTCCTCTTCGGTGACGGGGCCGGTGCGGCGGTGCTCAAGCGTTCGCGCCATGGCAAGGGGATCTTGTCGACCTTCATGCGTTCCGACGGAACGCTCGCCGAACTCCTGTATCGTCCCACCGGCGGGGCCGCGCATCCGTTCGACGAACAGGCGCTGCGCGACCGGTCGTTCTACGTGAAGATGGAAGGGCGCGAGGTCTTCAAGCACGCCGTGCGCTCGATGTCCGAAGCTGCCGATCGCGCGCTCGACGAGGCCAAACTCACCGGTGCAGACATCGATGTCATGATCCCGCACCAGGCGAACATCCGGATCATCGAGGCCACCGCGAAGCATGCCGGCATCCCGATGGAGAAGGTCTTCGTCAACGTCGACCGGTACGGCAACACCTCGTCCGCAT